>DASPXJ010000016.1:0-129104 GCA_035637355.1 Gemmatimonadales bacterium | reverse complement strand
CCCGCGCGCCGCGAGGCCCGGCACGGAAATGACGGTGAGCGCGGACGTCTCGGTCGCGACCACGGAAAACATGAGGGCCCACCAGGGGAGACCCCGATGCCCGAGAAAATAATCGGCTGCGTCGCGTTGCCGTCCGGCCAGCAGCAGGCCGAACACGATGACTGCGGCGAAGTACGCGAAGATGACCGCGATGTCGAGGGGACGCATACGAACTAGACGCCCAGAACAGAAAGGGCCCGCGACGTGTCGCGGGCCCGGCTTACGAAATCAGGAAGGATCAACGCTCAAACCGTGAACGACGACCCGCAGCCGCAGCCGCCGGACGCGTTCGGGTTCTCGAACGCAAATCCGGATTCCTGGAAGTTGCTCTTGTAATCGATCACCGTGCCGTTGAGATACTGCGAGCTGAATTCATCGACAAACAGCCGCACGCCCGCGCTCTCGATGACCACGTCATCCGCCGCGGGCTGCTCCTCGATGTTCAGGCTGTAGCGAAAGCCCGAGCAGCCACCCGGCAGCACGGCGACCCGCAGCCCAGCCGACTCCGGCGAGGCTTTCTCTTCGGCCAGGAATTTCTTCACCTCTTCGCCCGCCCGTTCGGTGAGCGTCAGAGTAACTGCTTTCTGGGTAGTCCCCATCATATCCTCCGGTCTGGCAGCAACTTAGACAGTCACGGCGGCCGTGTCAACGGGGACGGGACGCTTGCCTAACTCCCCGCCGCGCCCCCAATTGGAGGCCCATGCGACTGACGATCGTCGACTGGTTGGTCATCGGCGCGTACTTCGCGCTCAACATCGGCATCGGTTTCTACTACAAGGCGCGCGCGAGCAAGAGCGTCAGCGAATTCTTCCTGTCCGGTCGCAACGTACCCTGGTGGCTCGCGGGTACGTCGATGGTCGCGACCACGTTCGCAGCCGATACGCCGCTGGTGGTGACGGGCCTCGTCGCGAAGAACGGCATCGCCGGCAACTGGATCTGGTGGAGCTTCCTGATGAGCGGGATGCTCACTGTGTTCTTCTACGCGCGCCTGTGGCGCCGCGCCGGCGTGATGACCGACATCGAATTCGCGGAGATTCGCTACACGGGCAAACCGGCCGCGTTCCTGCGCGGGTTCCGCGCGCTGTATCTCGGCATCATGATCAATTGCATCATCCTCGGCTGGGTCAATCTCGCGATGGTGAAGATTCTCGGCTTGATCTTTGGCATCGGTAAAATCGAAGCGCTCGCGATCGTCCTCGGCCTGATCGTGCTCACATCCCTGATCTCGACGCTGTCCGGGCTTTGGGGCGTGCTCGTCACGGACGTGGTGCAGTTCGTCATCAAGATGGGCATGGTGATCGTGCTGGCGGTCTTCGCCGTGAACGCCGTCGGCGGGATCGAGTCGATGAAGTCGCAGCTGGTGGCCAGTGGTCGGGGCGAAGCGCTCAATCTCATCCCCAATCTGAACTCGGCGTGGATGCCGATGATCACGTTCCTCGTCTACATCTCGCTGAACTGGTGGGCAACGTGGTATCCGGGCGCCGAACCCGGGGGCGGGGGATATGTCGCGCAACGTATGTTCAGCGCAAAGGATGAGCGGCATTCGATGCTGGCGACGCTCTGGTTCAACATCGCGCACTACGCGATCCGGCCGTGGCCGTGGATTCTCGTCGCGCTGGCGTCGCTGATTCTGTATCCGGGCCTCCAGGATCCGGAGACGGGCTACATCCGCGTGCTGATCGATCACTTGCCCCCGGCGTTGCGCGGTCTGATGGTCGCCGCCTTCGCGGCTGCATACATGTCGACGATCGCGACGCAGCTGAACTGGGGCGCGAGCTACCTCATCAATGATTTCTGGCGCCGCTTTGTGAAGCGCGACGGCACGGATGCGTATTATGTCCGGGCCTCGCAAGTCGCGACCGTGCTGCTCACGCTGATCTCCGCCGTTGTCACGTTGTTCATGGGCTCGATCGGCGGGGCGTGGAAGCTCTTGATCGTGACGGGCGCCGGGACCGGCGGCGTCCTGTTGCTGCGCTGGTACTGGTGGCGGATCAACGCGTGGAGCGAGGTCTCCGCGATGATCTCCGCGTTCGTGGTGTCGCTCACCCTGCAGCTCGCGTTCGGCTACGACACCGACCAACCGAAGCAGTTCGCGCTGGTCATGATCACCACCGTCGCCATTACGACTGCCGTGTGGTTGGCCGTCACGTACCTGACGGCTCCCGAGCCCCGCGAGACGCTCGTGGCATTCTACCGGCGCACGCGACCGTCGCGTGCCGGCTGGGCGCCGATCGCCGCGCTTGCCCCAGAGGTCAAAGCGTCGAGCGGTGGACTCTCCAACCTCCTCGATTGGATTGCCGGGTGTACGCTGGTCTACGGGGCGCTTTTCGGCGTCGGGAAACTGCTGCTGCATGAGACTACGCCCGGCCTGCTGCTGCTCGCGCTCGCCGCGCTCGGTGGCTTTGTGATTTACCGCGACCTGTCGCGGCGCGGCTGGGCTACTGTGGTGGAGTGAGCGCGTCGTTGACGAGGTCGGCCACGCGCCGGCGGACCTGAAGGATCTTGGTATTGGCCCGCGTCGGATTCACGCGGTTGGTCAGCAGGATAATGAAGAGGTCGCGGTCGGGATCGAACCAGACGGACGTGCCGGTAAAGCCGGTATGTCCGAATGCGTCCGGTCCCATTTTCGTTCCGGCACTCGAGTTTTCCGAGGGTGTGTCCCAGCCGAGCGCGCGCGACGAACCGGGGGGGATGTCTTGACGCTGGGTGAACATCTCCACGAGCGGTTTCCGGACATTCGGCGGGCACGCGCTGCTATCGCCGCAGGTATAAAAAGAGTCCCGAGATCGCTGGGTCAATAACCACACGGCGAACTTCGAGAGGTCACCCGCCGTGCTGAAGAGTCCCGCATGGCCGGACACGCCCCCCAAACGCCCCGCATTCTCGTCGTGCACCTCACCGCGCAGCAGCCGATGACGGAAGACGGTGTCGTTTTCCGTGGGCGCGATCCGATCGCGCCAACTCTGCGGGGGCAGGAATCGCGTGGAGGTCATGTCGAGCGGCCCGAACACGTGCGCGGCCAGAAAGTCATCCAGGCGCTGGCCGGTGACCGCTTCCACCGCCTGCGTCAGCGTGATCGCGCCGAGGTCGGAATAGATGAAGGTGTCACCGGGCTGCCGGAGCAAGGCTGTCGTGTCGACGAGCGCCAGCGCTGCCTCGCGCGTCTGGGCTTCGGCAAACAGCGGCCGCCACGCCGGCATTCCGGAAGAGTGGGTGAGCAGGTGCTTGACGGTCACCCGCTCTTTGCTGGGACCTTGAAACGCAGGGACGTAGCGTTGGACCGGCGCCTCGAGGTCGAGCTTGCCCTCATCGACCAACATCATCGTCGCGGTCGTCAGCCCAATGACCTTCGTGAGGGACGCGAGGTCGTACACCGTCTCTGTGGTGACCGGCCGGGGATCGTCCGCGCCGTAGTGCCCGACGGCCGCAAGGAGAACCATGCTGTCGCGGAATCCCACCGCGATTACCCCACCGGGAAACGCGCTGTCCACCTGCGATCGCAAATACGCGACGACGGGCTCGAAGCGGCCGTATTGCTGCTGCGGAGCGAGCGGAGCGGCGTGTGAATGCGTGCAGCCGAGTAGCACCACGGCCGCGGCGGGCGCAACGAGCCGGCGGGTCACGGAATGATGACGTGCGCCGGCGGTTTCGGCGGCGGCAGAGTCGAGTCGGACACCGTGAGGCCGTACCCGATCGGATAGGACGGCGGTATGCGGATCGGCAGCTTGCCGCGCACCGGCGACCAGCCCAGCAGCGCGCGTCCCGCGGCTCGCTCGGCGGAGCGCACGCCGCTCCACGCGATCAGGTAGGACTTCACGGCGGGCGTCTGACTCAGGAGATAGGGGCTGCCGAGCGAGACGAGCACGGTCGGCTTCACGGAATCGGTCAGCGTGATGAGCCGCGCCAGCGAATCGGGCAGCGCGATGTTTCCCTTCGCAGCGATCGGTCGCACGTTCATCGCGAAAACAACGGAGGGCGCTCGCCCAATCACGACACGGGCCGAGTCGTAGGAGGCGGACCCCGACATGGGCCAGAGCCGGAAGAAGCTCACCGTGTCGCCCCCCAACCGCAGCAGCTCGAGCAGGCGCTGCCCGACATAGCTGTTCAGCTCGTCGCCGTACGCGATGACGGCCATGCGGCTGCGGGCGCCGCGCAGCCTGGCGACGGTGCCGGCGGTGTCGCGCACGAGGGTCAGCGCGCGCTGCGCGATGTCGTCGGCGGCGTCCTGAAAGGCCTTCGAGCCGACAATGCGCGCGATGGAATCGAGCGGCACCGTACGCCGCTGGAAGAGTCCAAGCCCCCGCTTGATCTCGAGCACGCGCCGCACGGAGGCGTCCAGCCGGGCGGTCGTGATGCGGCCGGTCTGCAATGCGCCCAGCATCGACGCGATGGCCGAGTCGGGATCGGCAGGCATGAGCAACAGATCCGAGCCTGCCTCGAAGGCCCGCACCGCGGCTTCGCCGGCCCCGTACTTGGCGACGATCGCGCCCATCTGCAGAGCGTCGGTCACAACGAGGCCCTTGAACTTGAGCGAGTCGCGCAGCAATCCCGTGAGCACAGCCGCAGACAATGTCGCGGGCGCGTCACCGGTGAACGCCGGAAACGCGATGTGCGCGCTCATCACGACCTGCGCGCCGGCGTCGATGCCGGCCCGGAACGGTACCAGTTCGACCGAGTCCAGACGCGTGTAGTCCGCGCGGATTGTGGGCAAGCCGATGTGCGAATCGGCATCGGTGTCGCCATGGCCGGGGAAATGCTTCAGCGTGGCCAGCATCCCGTTGTCTTGCAGACCGCGGACATAGGCGCGCACCAGCCGCGCCACGGCCTGTGGATTCTCGCCGAACGAGCGGATATTGATGATGGGATTGAGCGGATTGTTGTTGACGTCGGCGTCGGGAGCGAAGTTTACATGGATGCCCACGGCGCGCCCTTCGAGTGCGGCGACGCGACCGATCGTGTAGGCGTCGCGCTCGTCCCCCGTCGCCCCGGCGGCCATGATGTGCGGAAAAGCCGTAGCCCCCACGACCCGCATCGCGGCGCCCCATTCGAGATCGGCGGAGATGAGCAGCGGCAGCTTGGAGCGCTGTTGCAGCGTGTTGAGCTTGGCCGCGATGTCGTAGGGCGACCCGACCGAGATGATGATGCCCCCCACCTCGAGCGAATCGACCCAGCGCAGCGCGATCTGGAAGGCGGAATCGTCCAGCGCCATGTAGTTTCCGCCGAGCCATGGCACCACGAGCTGCGCGACCTTTTGGCGCTGCGTGAGTTTGCTGAGGACTGCGTCGACGGCGGGTTGCGGAGCCGGTCCAACCGCTCGCGTTCCGCCACATGCTGCCAGCATCATTACGAACAGGAGTTTATGCGCGCGCATCGTCTCGTCTGGATTGTGTTTGGGCTTGCCTGTTCCGCCGGTACTCGGGCTCCCTCAGCCGCCGCGGCTCAGGTCCGTCCCGGGATCGAGGTCGTGCTGTCGGATTCGGCCCACCTCATCACCGGCAAACGCCTCGGCCTGCTCACGAACAACACGGGCGTCGATCATCTCGGCCGCCGCGACGTCGATCTGCTACGCACGACGCACGACGCCCGACTCACGGTCTTATTCAGTCCTGAGCACGGCTTTCGCGGTACGGAAGATCGCCCCGGGCTTCCTGACAGCAGAGACTCGGCCACCGGTCTCCCAATCTACAGTCTCTATGGCGGCTCGCGCACTGCCGCGCAGGCGGCGCTCGATTCCGTGGACGTCGTGTTGATCGACCTGCAGGACATCGGCGCCCGGTATTACACCTACATCGCGACCACCGTGCAGCTGATGCGCGCTGCAACGCGTGCCGGAAAGCGTGTCATCGTGCTCGATCGTCCCGATCCGGTTGGCGGGACGCTGGTGCAGGGCAATGTGCGCGCCCGCGCCGCGGACCCGGATTCGGCGTTCGTCGGCTTCCTGCCGGTGGCGATGCGGTACGGCATGACACTCGGCGAGCTGGCGCGCATGGCGAACGACGTCATGGCGATCGGCGCCGACCTTGTCGTCGTGCCGGCGGCGGGATGGCGGCGCGGGATGTTCTATGATCAAACCGGCTTGCCATGGGTCAAGCCCTCCCCAAACATGCCGGATCTCGAGAGCGCGCTGCTGTATCCCGGGATTTGCTTGTTCGAAGGGACGAACGTGTCCGTTGGCCGAGGCACGCCGATCGCGTTTCAGGTGATCGGTGCGCCGTGGCTCGATCCCGCGGCGGCGGTCGAACGGATGCGCGCTTCCCCGGTCGTCGGTGTGGAGGTCACGGCGACGGAGTTCACGCCGATCGCTCCGACGGACGGCAAGTATCCCGGCGTGCCGCTCAAGGGGCTGCGGCTGCGCGTGCTCGATCGCGAGCACTACGATCCGACGAGGCTTGCAGTCGTGCTGCTCGCCGCGCTGCGCGCGGCGCATCCCACGCAGTTCCAGTTTCGCGCGGAGAGCTTCGATCGACTTGCGGCGGGCCCGGAGTTGCGAATGGCACTCGAGGCGGGTCGGCCCGCGGCGGACATTGGGGAGTCATGGGCGCGGGACTTGCAAGGGTTTCGGGAGACGAGGGCCAGGTACCTGATCTATTAGAGACACCGTGACTTGCATCACGTGTAAGCAAGTGTCCTAGCTTGCCGAGTCAATCCGGCGCCTCCATTATCGGCCCTCCTGTCACACCCAGGGGTCCGGGGATGCGGGAGAGGGATCGCCGGTTCGCCGTCCGAACGTTGACGCGGGCTGCTATCGTCGTGATGACGGTGGTGGCTCCGCTGGTGTTGTATGCGTGCCTCGATAGGACGCTCGACTCTCCCGTAGGTCCTGCCCGTATACCATCCCGGCGTCTCATTCCGGATCTCCGAGCCGCGCTCGCGGCGCAGCGCCGGCATACTGATGCGCTGCTCGAGATTCCGGGCGTCGTGGGGACGGCGGTCACGGGCCTGTCGGACGGGAGCGGGCACGCCGAAGTGTTGCTGCTCGTCGAGCGCGCCGGCATCCACGGTCTACCGCAGGTGCTCGACGGCGTGCCCGTGCAGTCCCTGGTCACTGGGCGCATCATGGCGTATAGCGATCCCACGCGCCGTCAGCGGCCGGCCCCAATGGGTTTTTCGGTGGGACATCCGTCGATCACCGCGGGCACCATCGGCGCGCGCGTGCGCGACGCGCTGGGCCGCGTCTACATCCTCTCGAACAATCACGTCCTCGCCAACTCGAATAATGCGAGCATCGGTGATCCGGAGTACCAGCCAGGCCCGTACGACGGCGGTACGGCCGCCGACCAGATCGCGACGCTGACGGACTTTCAAGTGATCTCGTTCGCCGCGGGCGCGAGCAACACGATGGACGCGGCGATCGCGATGTCCAGCACGGATCTTCTCGACAACGCCGTCCCCGCCGACGAAGGCTACGGCATGCCGAACTCGACGATCTATGGCGACGCCGACGGCGACGGGCTGTTCGATGACCGCGATGCGCTGCTGGGCCTCAACGTACAAAAGTATGGGCGCACCACCCACCTCACGCGTGGTCAGATCACCGGTGTCAATGCCACCGTCACCGTTTGTTATGCGGTCTCGGGGTTCACGTGTACGAAGAGCGCCCGCTACGTGGACCAGCTGATCATTGGGCCGAGCACGTTCAGCGCCGGTGGCGACTCCGGATCGCTTATCGTGACCGATGATGGCAACCTCAATCCCGTGGCGTTGCTGTTCGCCGGCAGCTCGTCGATCACGATCGCGAACCGGATCGATCTCGTGCTTAACCGTTTCGGCGTCACGATCGACGGCTTCGCGCCGCCGCCGCCGGGCCCCCTGACGGACGTTGCCGTCACGGGTGTGAACGGACCCGGGACGGTCGTGCAGAACACCGCCGCCAACATTGCCGTCACCGTGAAGAACTTCGGCAACCAGGATGTGGCTGCGTTCGACGTGACGCTCCAGGATACGACCGATCATGTAACCGTCGGCACGCAGAGCGTTGCCGGCCTCGTCGCCGGCGCCGCCACGACGCTCACATTCGCGTGGACGCCGATCACGAGCGGCGAGCACGTTCTCGTTGCCAGTCACTCGCTCGGTGACGACAGGCCCGTCAACGATCAGCGCTCCGCGACGATTCCGGTCGCTGCCCCGGTCACCGATGTCGCCGTCACCAACATCGGCCAATCCGGCCAGGCGATACAGGGACACGCCGTCGTGCTCGGCGTAACCGTCGCGAACGCCGGCAATCAGGGCGTGCCGAGCGGCTTCGCCGTGACGCTCCAGGACGCGACCGCCGGCGTTAACCTCGGCACCCAGACCGTGAACGGCCTCGCCGTGGGCGCGGTCAACACGGTCAACTTCACGTGGGATCTGACAGGCGCGTCTCTCGGCGAGCACACGCTGATCGCGACGCACGCACTGGCCGACGACAACGCCGACAACAACCAGCGGACGACAGTGATCACTGTGAATCCCAAGCCGACCGATGTCGCCATCACCGGTATCACGGCGCCCGCACGGGTCACGGTAGGAGATACCGCCCACGTCATGGTGACGCTGAAAAACGTGGGCGAGCTCGATGTCGCCACGAGCTTCGACGTCGTCCTGACTGACGGGTACGGCGGGGTGCAGGTCGGTACGCAGACGGTGGCCGGTCTCGCGGTCGGTGCGACGACGACGGTGGATATCCCCTGGAACACGGCCGGCGCGACGACCACCGGACACACCCTGTTCGCAACGCAGAAGCTGCCGGACGACGTCTGGGCGAACAACAGCATGGGGATCGGGATCACGGTACAGCCGCCTCCCGACCTTGCGGTCACCAGCGTGAGCGCGCCATCCGACGTGACGGTGGGGAATACGGCCGCCATTGTGGTCACCGTTCAGAACATCGGCGGACAGCACGTCGGCGGATTCAACATCGTTTTGACCGATGCGACAGCCGGCGTAACGATCGGGACCCAGGCGATCCCCGGGCTGGCGATGGGCTACAACACGACAGCCACGTTCAATTGGAACACGACCAACGTCGCGCTCGGCAGCCACACGCTCGTGGCGACGCAGACGTTGTCCGACGGCAACGCCGCGAACAACCAGGGCTCGACGGCGATCTCGGTGAACCCGATCTCGACCGACGTCGCCGTGAGCGCCATCAGCACGCCTGCGAGCGTGACTCGCGGGAGCACGGCCACGATCGGCGTGACCATCCAGAACAGCGGCGGGCAGGCTGTCAGCAACAGCTTCAACGTGGTGCTGACCGACGCGACCGCCGGCGTGACGATCGGTACGCAGGCGGTCACGAGTCTCGCCGCGAACACCAGCGTGATTCGGTCGTTCAGCTGGAGCACTGCGAACGCCACGGTGGGTGGCCACACGCTGGTCGCAAGCCACACCCTGACGGATCAGAACGCGGCCAATAACCAGCGCTCGACCACGGTGACGGTGGTGATCACGCCCGCCGACGTCGCCCTGGCGAGCATCTCCGCGCCGGGCCAGGTGACGATCGGCGACACCGTCCCGGTCGTCGTAACGGTGCAGAACGTGGGAGGTCAGGACGTCACGACGAACTTCGACGTCGCCCTGACCGACGGCGGTGCGAGCGGTCCGGTGGTGGGCACGCTGACCGTGGTGGGGCTGGCCGCGGGAGCCAGCGCGACCAGCACGTTCAACTGGAGCACGGCGGGAGTGACGATCGGCAGCCACACGTTGATTGCGACGCAAAAGTTCGTGGACAACAACGCGAGCAACAACGCCCGCGCCATCGGCATCGCCGTGAACCCGCCGAGCATGCACGTGGGTAATCTCGATGGTGTAGCCGCGACCACCGGGGACGTCTGGTCGGCTACCGTCACGATCACCGTCCATGACGCCAAGCACAGTCTGTTTGGCGGCGTGACAGTCAGTGGCAGCTGGTATCCCGGCTCCAGCGTGAGTCAGTGCGTGACCAGCGAGACGGGCACGTGTACGGTCGTCCTTTCGTCCATTCCGATCGCGACGCGGATGGTCTCGTTCTCCGTGAGCGGGATGACGCTGACGGGGGCTGTCTACAAGCCGGCCGCAAATCACGACCCGGATGGCAGCAGTAACGGCTATTCGATTACGGTAAAGCGCTTTTGAAGATCGCCCTCCCGACGCTGCTGCTGGCCTTGGGACTGGCTTGTTCGGGCGCTCCCAAGGGAGGAGCCGTCGTGACCGCTCGGAGCATCGATGACGTTCTCGCCGCGCACACCGATTCCCTGATGGCGCTGCCCGGCGTTGTTGGAACCGCCGTCGGGTTATGCGACGGCCAGCGTTGCATTAAGGTGCTTGTGGCCGACCCCAGCCCGGATACGAAACGCAGAATCCCATCGCGGCTGGAGGGCTACCCGGTCGTCGTCGAGGTGACGGGCACCATCACGCCTCGGTAACCCTACCGCCATTACGGCGGGCGATTAGCTTCCCCCCGGCATGAATGTCATTCCCCAGCGCGTCAAGGACGGTTTTGTCGGATTGACCGGTCCGGTGGCGCGTGCCTTGATCCGTGGCGGCGTGAATCCCAACACGATTACCACGTTCGGTACCTTGGTGGTGATTGGATCAGGCATCGCGTTCGGCTCTGGTCGGATCCGGCTGGCCGGCGGGCTCCTGCTCCTGAGCGGCGTGTTCGACATCCTGGACGGGCAGGTCGCGCGGCAGGGCGGGAAAACGACGACATTCGGCGCGTTTTACGATTCCACGCTCGACCGCGTGGGTGAAGGGGCAGTCTTCGCCGGCCTGATCTTCCATTTTTTGACCGTTGGTATTCCGCGCGAGATCGGGGCGTGGTCGACCGCCGCCGCTTTAGTGGCGCTGGTCGCATCTTTCCTGGTTTCCTACACCCGGGCGCGCGCTGAGGCGCTCGGCGTGGAATGCACAGTCGGCATCGCGGCGCGGGCGGAGCGCATTCTCCTGCTCGGTCTCCCCGCGCTCTTCCTCGGCGAGGGCCCGTGGCGGCGCGGTGTGTTGTTATTCTGGATTGTCGCCGTGCTCGCGTTCGTCTCCGCGATCACCGTGATCCAGCGGGTGGTGCATGTCGCGCGGGTGGCGCGCGGCGCGCCGCCGCGTTCACCAATTCCAAAACGTGAGACGTTGCCTGGAGTCGCGGCGGCACGCCGCAAGGGATCGTGATGGCACGGCAGCAAACGGGGGTAGCGACAGGCGGCGGGCGGGAGATCGCGCCGGCCACGGGAAAACTGGGTGTGATGCTCGTCGGCCTCGGGGCCGTCTCCACGACGTTTATCGCGGGCGTCGAAAACGTGCGGCGCGGCCGCGCGCTGCCGATCGGCTCGCTCAGCCAGATGGCGACGATCCGGCTCGGCAAGCGCACCGACAAACGCGCGCCGAAAATCAAGGACTTCGTTCCGCTCGCGGACTTGAATGACCTCGTCTTCGCCGCCTGGGACCCGATCCCCGACGACGCCTACACCGCCGCGGTGAAAGCGGGCGTGCTCGACCGCCACGAGCACCTCGAGGCGATCAAGGATTTCCTGCAAGGCATCAAGCCGATGCCGGCCGTCTTCGATCAGTACTACGTGAAGCGCCTGCAGGGGACCAACGTCAAGCGCGGCAAGAACAAGCGCGAGCTCGCCGAGCAGCTGCGTGAGGACATGCGGAGCTTCAAGCAGCGCGCGGGGCTCGATCGCCTCGTCGTGGTGTGGTGCGCGTCGACCGAAGTGTTCCTGACGCCGGGACCCGCCCATCAGTCGCTGCAGTCGTTCGAGCAGGCGATGGAGCAGAACGATCAGTCGATCGCGCCGTCGATGCTCTATGCCTACGCCGCGCTGATGGAGAGCGTACCGTTCGCGAACGGCGCGCCCAACCTCACGGTGGACATCCCCGTCATGGAGCGCCTCGCCGAAGAGCGGCGCGTGCCGATCGGCGGCAAGGACTTCAAGACCGGTCAGACGATGATGAAGAGCGTGCTCGCGCCGGCGTTCAAGGCGCGCATGCTCGGGCTCTCGGGCTGGTATTCGACCAACATCCTCGGCAACCGCGACGGCGAAGTCCTGGACGACCCCGAATCATTCAAGACCAAAGAAGAGTCGAAGCTCGGTCTGCTGGAGCACATCCTGCAGCCGGAGGTTTATCCCGAGCTGTACGGCAAGGTCTACCACAAGGTGCGCATCAACTATTACCCGCCCCGCGGTGACAATAAGGAAGGGTGGGACAACATCGACATCTTCGGATGGCTCGGCTATCCGATGCAGATCAAAGTCGACTTCCTCTGCCGCGACTCGATTCTCGCCGCGCCGATCGTGCTCGATCTGGCGCTCTTCTTCGATCTCGCGGGCCGCGCCGGGCTGTCCGGCATTCAGGAATGGCTGTCGTTCTACTTCAAGAGCCCGCAATTCGCCGCCGGCCTCTACGCCGAGCACGACCTCTTCATTCAGCAGACGAAGCTCAAGAACACGCTGCGCTGGATGATGGGTGAGGAGCAGATCACGCACCTCGGTGTCGAGTACTACGAGTACGCCGACCGATAATCCTTCCGTCCTTTAGGAGTCTCCGTCGATGACGTTCCAGGCACTGCAGCAGCACGCTGGCGGGGGCGAGGCTGCCCTCGTCCTTCCCAATCTGAACCAGGCCGTGTTCCTGGGCGGCATCGGCGGGCGCGCGTTGCTGCTCTGGGGGCTCGTGATCTGTGCGCTGGGATTGCTGTTCGGGCTCGCGACGTACACGCAGCTCAAGCATCTCCCGGTGCATCGCGCGATGCGCGAGATCTCGGAGCTGATCTACGAGACCTGCAAGACGTACCTGCTCACGCAGGGCCGCTTCCTGTTGATCCTGTGGCTCTTTATCGGGGCGATCGTCGCGCTGTACTTTGGCACGCTGGCGCAGACGACGGACGCGACCGGCACCGTGGTGCGCGGCTTCCCCGCGATGAAGGTGATCATCATTCTGCTGTTCAGTCTGATCGGCATCGCCGGCAGCTACGGCGTGGCCTGGTTCGGCATCCGCGTGAACACGTTCGCCAACTCGCGCACCGCGTTCGGCAGCCTGACCGGGAAGCCGTATCCCAACCACGCGATTCCCCTGAAGGCGGGGATGAGCATCGGGATGCTGTTGATCAGCGTCGAGCTGCTGCTGATGCTGCTGATTCTGCTGTTCATCCCGGGCGACTACGCCGGCCCCTGTTTCATCGGATTCGCCATCGGCGAGTCGCTGGGCGCCGCGGCGCTGCGCGTGGCGGGCGGCATCTTCACCAAGATCGCCGACATCGGCGCCGACCTCATGAAGATCGTCTTCAAGATCAAAGAGGACGACGCCCGCAATCCCGGCGTCATCGCGGACTGCACCGGCGACAACGCCGGCGACTCGGTCGGCCCCAGCGCGGACGGCTTCGAGACCTACGGCGTGACCGGCGTCGCCCTCATCTCGTTCATCCTGCTCGCGGTGCACGATCCGCTCGTGAAGGTGCAGCTGCTGGTGTGGATCTTCGCGATGCGCGTGATGATGATCGTCGCCTCGGGCGTGTCGTACTACCTGAACGCCGCCGTCGCGAAGGCGAAGTACCGCACCGCCGACCACATGAACTACGAGGCGCCGCTCACGACGCTCGTCTGGCTGACGTCGCTCGTCTCGGTCGGCCTCACCTTCCTCGCATCGCGGCTCCTGATTCCGAGCATCGGCGGGGATCCCACGCTGTGGTGGAAGTTGTCGCTGGTGATCACCTGCGGCACGCTCGCCGGCGCGATCATCCCCGAATTCGTGAAGGTCTTTACCTCGGTCGGCTCGCGCCACACACGCGAGATCGTGACCTCGTCGCGTGAGGGCGGCGCCTCGCTGAACATCCTCTCCGGCTTCGTCGCCGGGAACTTCAGCGCGTTCTGGTTAGGGATGACCATGATGACCCTCATGGCGATCGCGTACGGGGTGAGCACGACCGGGCTCGGCGGGTTGATGTTGGCGCCGGCCGTGTTCGCGTTCGGACTCGTCGCGTTCGGGTTCCTGGGCATGGGGCCGGTGACGATCGCGGTCGATTCCTATGGACCGGTCACCGACAACGCGCAATCGATCTATGAGCTGTCGTTGATCGAACAAGTCCCGAACGTCCGCGCCGAGATCAAGAAGGATTTCGGGTTCGACCCGAACTTCGCGCGGGCCAAGGAAAATCTCGAGGAGAACGACGGGGCGGGGAATACGTTCAAGGCGACCGCCAAGCCGGTGCTGATCGGCACGGCGGTCGTGGGGGCCACGACGATGATTTTCTCCATCATCGTGGCGCTCACCCGCGGGTTGCAGCCGGACCTGCTCTCGAACCTGTCGATCCTGCACCCGCCGTTCCTGCTCGGGCTGATCACCGGTGGCGCGGTGATCTACTGGTTCACGGGGGCGTCGACGCAGGCCGTGACGACGGGCGCCTATCGCGCCGTCGAGTTCATCAAAGCGAACATCCGGCTCGAGGGCACGACCAAGGCCTCGGTGTCGGACAGCAAGAAGGTGGTGGCGATCTGTACCCAGTACGCGCAGAAGGGGATGTTCAACATCTTCCTGACCGTCTTTTTCGCGACGCTCGCGTTCGCGTTCTTCGAGCCGTACTTCTTCATCGGCTACCTGATCTCGATCGCGCTGTTCGGGCTCTATCAGGCCATCTTCATGGCCAATGCGGGTGGCGCCTGGGACAACGCGAAGAAAATCGTCGAAACCGAGCTGAAGCAGAAAGGGACGGAGCTGCACGCGGCGACCGTCGTGGGCGACACCGTCGGCGATCCGTTCAAGGATACCTCCTCGGTGGCGATGAATCCGATCATCAAGTTCACCACCTTGTTCGGCCTGTTGGCGGTGGAGCTCGCGGTGTCGCTGACCGCCGAGCGCGGCGCCACGTTGAGCCTGGTGCTGGGCGGCGCCTTCCTCGTGATCGCGCTGACATTCGTGTGGCGCTCCTTCTACGCCATGCGCATCGAGTCGTCTCCCGCGAAGGCTCGGGTCCGCTAGCGGGAGGGGGGGGCGCATGACCTCCACCCAGATCGCCGTCACGGCGCTCGGCGCCGTCGCCATCGTCTGGGTGCTGTGGTACTTCCTCTTCTCGCGCGGCAGAGCGGTAGCGGCGGCGGCGGTCGCCGGCGGCGTGCAAGAGGTCCGCGTGATCGTCAAAGGCGGCTATACCCCCGACACGATCGTCGTCCAGGCGGGAAAGCCGGTGCGGTTGCAGTTCTATCGCGACGAGACAGCCGATTGCTCGGAGCGGGTCGTATTCGAGCGGTTCGGCATCGATCAGCAGCTGCCTGCGTTCCAGACCACCACGATTGAATTCACCCCGGAGCAACCGGGCGAGTATCCCTTCCGCTGCGGCATGAACATGCTGAAGGGGCTGCTCGTCGTGGAGCCGCCGGGCGAGCGCCGCGCCGCGTCCTCGCCGCACAAGTTCCACGGCGCCAGCGATGAGTAAGGCGCGGATCGTGCTCCCGATCGAAGGGATGACCTGCGCCAGCTGCGCCGCGACGGTGCAGGAGGCGCTCGCCGGCGCGACGGGTGTGGCATCGGCCGGCGTCAATTTCGCGACCAACAAGGCGGCGATCGAATACGATGCCGCGCAAACGAATGTCGGGCAGCTCATCAAGACGGTGCGCGAGGCCGGCTACAATTGCGGCAAGGCGAGCGTCACGTTCGGCATCACCGACCTGCACTATGCCCCCAGCGTCGCCCCCCTCGAGAAATCCCTGGCGAGCGTGAACGGCGTGATCCGCGCCGTCGCCAATCAGGCCACGGAGACCGCGACCGTCGACTACGTCCCCGGCGTCGTGAGCGCGGAGGACCTGGAGAAGGCCGTCGTGAATGCCGGGTTCGAGGTCGCGGCGCCGATCGCGGCCGAGGATCCGCTGGAGCGGGAGCGCATCGCGCGCAGCCGGGAGATTCGCGCGCTCGCCTGGAAGCTCGTCGTCGCCGCCGTCGTCACCGTCGTCGCGATGGCTGGATCGATGCTGCTGATGGCCGATCGCCCCATGGGCGACAACGGCACGATGAAGCAAGTCGATCTGCTGGGCCGGCTGCTCATGCCCCTCGCCGTCTCGTTGCGCGACTGGATCGCCGCTCGGGGGTGGATCCTGCAGCTCGACTGGATCACGTGGGGCCTTGCCGTGATCACGCTCCCGGTCGTCGCGTGGTCCGGGCAGCAGTTCTATAAGGGCACGTGGAGCGGGTTCCGCCACCGCACGGCCGACATGAACACGCTGATCGGCGTCGGCACCGCCGCGGCGTACCTGTATTCCCTCGTCGCGACCGCCGCGCCGAACCTGTTCCTGCGCGCGGGACTGCCCGCCGACGTGTACTACGAGGCGGTCGCCGCGATCATCGCGCTCGTCCTGCTCGGCCGCCTGCTCGAGGCGCGCGCCAAGGGGCGCACCTCCGAAGCGATCCGCCGCCTGGCGGCGCTGCGCGCGAAGTCCGCGCACGTGGTTCGCGAAGGGCGCGAGACCGAGATCCCGGTCGAGGCCGTCGTGGTTGGCGATCTCGTGATCGTCAAACCGGGCGAGAAGCTCCCGGTGGACGGCATCGTCACCGAGGGCGCGTCGGCGGTGAACGAGGCGATGCTCACCGGCGAGCCGATGCCGGTTGCGAAGAAGCCGGGGGATGAAGTCATCGGCGGCACGCTGAACACAACCGGGAGCATCACCTTCCGCGCCACGCGCGTCGGCAAGGAGACCGCGCTCGGCCAGATCGTGCAGCTGGTCGAAGACGCCCAGGCGACCAAGGCCCCGATCCAGAAGCTTGCCGACCGCGTCGCCGGTGTCTTTGTCCCGATCGTCATCGCGCTCGCGATCGCGGCGTTCGTCGGCTGGTTCAGCCTCGGGCCGCAGCCGCAGGTGAGGGCCCTGGTCTACGCGATGGTCGCCTTCGTTTCCGTGTTGATCATCGCCTGCCCGTGCGCGCTCGGCCTCGCGACGCCCACCGCGATTCTCGTGGGCACGGGCAAGGCCGCGGAGTACGGCATCCTGATCCGCAGCGGCGAAGCGCTCGAGCGCCTCGCCCGGGCACGGACCGTGCTGCTCGACAAGACCGGCACGATCACCGAGGGCAAGCCCGCCGTCACCCACATCGTCACCGCCAAGAAGCCCGACGGCACGCCCATCAGCCCCGCCGACGTGTTGAAGTGGGCCGCCTCCGTCGAGCAGCGCTCGGAGCACCCGCTCGCCTTCGCGATTCTCAAGGCGGCGCAGGACAAGCAAGTCACGTTACTGCCGGTCGAGAAATTCGCCGCGATGGAGGGCAGGGGCGTGCGCGGCACCGTCGACCGCCGCATCATCGAAGTGATCTCGTTGCGCCACGCCCGCGAGCGCAGCCTCGAGCTGGGTTCGCTCGGCGCCGACGCCGATCGCCTCGCGGCGCAGGGGCGCTCCCCGGTGATCTGCGTCGTGAACAACACGGTCTACGCCGTCATCGCGATCTCCGATCCGATCAAGCCGACCTCGAAGACGGCGGTAGAGCTGTTGCAGCGCCGCGGGATTCCCGTAGTCATGGTCTCGGGGGATTCGCGCAAAGGCGCAGAAGCCGTCGCAGCCGAGGTCGGGATCGGCGAGGTGATCGCCGAAGTGTTGCCGTCGCAGAAAGCCGATCTCGTGAAGAAGCTGCAGCGCCAGGGCGGAGACATCGTGATGGTCGGCGACGGCATCAACGACGCGCCGGCGCTGGCGCAGGCGAACATCGGCATCGCGATCGGCACCGGCACCGACATCGCCATGGAGGCGTCGGACGTGACCCTGATCCGGGGGGACCTGCGCGCCGTGTTCATCGCGATCGAGCTGGCGCGCCGCACCATGCGGACGATTCGCTGGAATCTGATTTGGGCATTTGGTTACAACGTGCTGCTCATTCCCGTCGCCGCCGGTGTGTTGTATCCTGTCACGGGCTGGCTGCTGTCGCCGGTGCTCGCGAGCGCGGCGATGGCATGGTCCAGTCTCTCCGTGGTGCTCAATAGCCTGACGCTGCGCGGATTCAAAACTCCGGGAGTGGCGACGCATGCGATACTTCCACAGAACTAGCGCGAGCCCCGAAGCGGTGCTCGACGTGGCCAAGGGCTTCTTCGGCGGGCGCCTGGCGCCGGCGGAGGAGTCGCCGCGCCGGCGAGCGTATCATGGCACGCTGGGCCGCATCACCATCAGCGCGCGGCCCGAAGGCGGTCACTACACGTTCGTGGAAGTGGCAACCGATCAGGTGGGAGAATCAGAGCTCGACAAGCTCGCGAAGCGGTTTCTGGCCGAGGTCCACAAGCTCGTCGAGCCCGCGCATGTGATGCGCGGCGCGTACTAGCCCGCGACTTTCGCTCCGTAGCCTGCGTTGGTCACCGCCGCGACGAGCTGATCGGTCGTCACCGAGTCGTCGTCGAAATCGATTTCCGCTTCGCCGTCCGGCAAGTCGATGATCGCGGAATAGACCCCAATCACACCCTTTAATGCCTTCTCGACCTTGGCCTGGCAGTGGCCGCAAGTCATTCCGGTGACGCGTAGTTTGACGTTCGCCATGGCTTTCCCCCTCCCGCTATAATGTAGGGCCATGGCTCTTCCTGCGACGCGGCCGACGGCAGCCACCTCCTCCGGGGTGGTCCTGTCGGCCGATCAGCTCCTCGAGATCTACTACTACCTGCGACTCACGCGGACGCTGGAAGAGCGCCTGGTCGCCCTCTACCGGCAGACCAAGGTCATCGGGGGGCTGTTTCGCTCCCTCGGCCAGGAAGGCGAGTCGGTCGCGTCGGCGTATGCGCTCGAGCGTGGCCGCCACAAGGACATCCTCTCGCCGCTGATTCGTAACCTCGGTTCGCTGCTGGTGATGGGCGCTCAGCCGCTCGAGATCCTACGGCAGTACATGGCCAAGGCCGACAGCCCGACTCACGGCCGCGAGCTGAACGTCCATTTCAACGACCTCGAGACAGGCTACCTCGGTCAGATCTCGCACCTCGGGGACATGATCCCCGTCATGGCCGGTATCGCGCTGACTTTCAAGCTGCGGCGTGAGCCTCGGGTGGGACTGGTCTACATCGGGGATGGTGGCACGTCGACCGGCACCTTCCACGAAGGCTTGAATTTCGCCGCCGTCCAGCGATTGCCGCTCGTCGTGATCGGCGAATACAACCATTGGGCGTACTCGACGCCGCCGGAAAAGCAGTTCGCGGTGAAGGATCTCGCCGAGAAGGCCAAGGGATACGGCGTTCCGTCCGTCACCGTGGACGGTAACGACGTGTTCGCGGTATATGAAGCGACGAAATTCGCGGTCGAGCGGGCGCGGCGTGGGAAGGGCGTCCATTTCATCGAAGTGAAGACCTACCGCCGCAAAGGGCACGCCGAGCACGACGATCAGCATTACGTCCCGAAAGCCGATCTGGACCGCTGGGCCAGCGAGAACGATCCGATCGACCGCTTTACCAGGCGACTGCTCTCAGCCGACCTCGTTGCCGAGGGTGACGTGAAGGCCATCGACGACCGCGTGCGCGTCGAAGTGGACCAGGCGACGGATGCGTGCGTCGACGAGCCGCTGCCTGATGCCGAGACTGCGTTGCCCGGCGTCTACGTCGATCCGCCCGCTGCCGACAAACTCTGGTTCAAGGTGCTGTGATGGCCGAAGTCACATTCCTCGAAGGCCTGCGCCAGGGGCTGTGGGAGGAGATGGAGCGCGACGAGCGCGTCTTCATTCTCGGTGAAGACGTCGGGTTGTACGGCGGCGCGTTTAAAGTCACCGACGGCTTCAGCAAGCGCTTCGGTGAATCGCGCGTGATCGATACGCCGATCTCGGAAGCGGCCATCGTCGGCGCGGCGGCAGGAGCGGCGCACATGGGGCTGCGCCCGGTCGCCGAGATGCAGTTCATCGACTTCATCTCGTGTGCCTACGACATGCTGACCAACTACGTCGCCACGGCGCGCTACCGGGCGGGATTGGCGACGCCGATGGTGGTGCGCGGGCCGTGCGGCGGCTACGTGCGCGGCGGCCCGTTCCACTCGCAAAACCCGGAGGCCGCCTTTCTCCACACTCCGGGCCTCAAGATCGTCTATCCGGCGACCGTGCGGGACGCCAAGGGCCTCATCAAGTCCTCGATCCGCGACGAGGACCCGGTGCTCTATCTCGAGCACAAGTGGCTGTACCGCAGGATCAAGGAACAGCTGCCCGAGGGCGAAGAGATCCTGACCCCCATCGGGCGGGCTCGCCTGGCGCGCGAAGGGAAGCATCTTTCCATCATCAGTTACGGCGCGACCCTGTGGAAATCGCTCGAGGCGGCGGAGCGCCTCGACAAGGAGGACGGCGTGTCGGTCGAAGTGCTCGACTTGCGCACCCTCCTGCCGATGGACGACGCCGCGATCGTTGCCACGGTGAAAAAGACGAACAAGGTGCTGATCGTGCACGAAGACACGCGCACGGGCGGCATCGCGGGCGAGATCGCCGCGCGAATCAACGAACAGGCGTTCGAGTGGCTCGACGGGCCGATCATGCGCGTGACCGCGCACGACGTGCCGCTACCGTATGCGCCGACGCTGGAGGACTTCGTGTTGCCTCAGACGGACGACATCGTGAAAGCCGCGCGCTGGCTCGCGGCGTACTGACGGAGCGACAATGGCACGTGTGGATGTCTTGATGCCGCAGATGGGCGAGTCGATCGCCGAAGGCACCTTGAGCAAGTGGCTCAAGAAAGTCGGCGACACGGTGAAACGGGACGAGCCCCTGTTCGAGATTTCGACCGACAAAGTCGACGCGGAAATTCCGGCGCCGGCCGCCGGCGTGCTGGCCGAGATCAAGGTGCAGGAAGGGCAGACGGTTCCGGTCCAGACCCTGGTTGCCGTTCTCGAGACGGAAGCAGGAGCGACGGCGTCCAAGCCTGCGGCCGCTGCTCCCGCGAAGCCCGAGCCGCCGAAGTCTCAGCCGCCGCCACCCGCACCGAAACCTGAGGCTCCTAGAGCTGCGGCGCCCACAGCACCAGCCCCGGCAGTAAAGCGCAGCGACGGCGACGGTGGTGGGGGGGGCGTCCAAACGACGGAAGAGCGTCTCCGCACCAAGTCCACGCCGCTCGTCCGCAAGATCGCCGCCGAGCACAGCGTGGACATCTCACGCATTCCGGGCAGCGGCTTGGCGGGCCGTGTGACGAAGCAGGATATCCTGGGATATATCGAAAGGGGTCCACAGGCGGCCCCGACGTACGACGCACGACGCACGACGCACGCTCCCGGCGCCATCGAGCATCCGGCCGTAGAGCCATGGCCGGGGGACAGGGTCGAGCCGTGGTCCAAGATCCGCAAGATCACCGCCGACCACATGGTGATGTCGAAGCGCGTGTCGGCGCACGTCGCCAGCTTCTTCGAGGTGGACTTCACGCGCGTGGCGCAGCTGCGCGGCAAAGCCAAGCAGAGCTATGCCGAACGCGCCGTGAATCTCACGTTCCTCGCATTCATCGCGAAGGCCTGCGCCGAGACCCTGCGCCAGCATCCGGTCGTGAACGCCGCGGTCTCAGGCGACAGCACGATTTACCGTGCGGAGGTCAACATCGGCATCGCGGTGGCGCTCGACTGGGGCCTAATCGTGCCGGTAATCAAGCACGCCGACGAGCTGTCGCTCATCGGCATCGCGCGGGCGATCAACGACCTGGGTGAGCGCGCCCGCACCAAGAAGCTGTTGCCCGACGACATTCAGCGCGGCACGTTCACGATCACCAATCCGGGCGGTTTTGGGCCGTTCGCCGGCATTCCGATCATCAACCAGCCGCAGGTCGCGATCCTCGGCGTCGGCGCGATCGAGAAGCGTCCCAAGGTCGTGACCGCGACCGACGGTGCGGACTCCATCGCCATCCGCACGACGGGGATGCTGACGATGTCCTATGACCATCGCGTGGTGGACGGCGCCGATGCCGACAAGTTCCTGGCCGACGTCAAGCGGCTGCTGCAGGAGTTTCCCGAGGGAGCGGTGTGAGCATGCCGAAAGTCCTGACTGCCGCGCGCGTGCGCGTGCCCACGCAGCATGAGACGGAGTACGTGAACACGCTGCGGGAGCTCAGCCAGTTCGCCGAGGCGCGCGGGCAGCGGATCTGGCTGTACCGCAACGCCAAGGATCCGCGCCTGTTCATCGAGTTCTCGGAGAGCCCGACCGAGATGTCGCACCGCGCCCAGGCCTCACGTTTGCCGGAGGAGATCAAGCTCGAGAAGCGGCTCCAGGCGTTGGCGACGTACGCGCCCGATGCGTGGGAGCTCTGGTCGGAGGTGAGCGTATGGCCCGCCGAACGATCACAGTAGAGGGCGAGCGCTGGGAGGTGTATCCCTCCGGCCGCGTGACGGTGTACGGCCGCGATCAGTTCGGTCTCATCTACGAGCACGGGACCGGGCCGCAGCGCCGCCGCCGCGTCACCCATTTCTCGCCGCTCGGCGCTCGCGCAAGCGATCGCGCGTTCGCCGAGCTGTCCGAGCGCGAGCTGCTGGAGCTGTTCCGCCAGTCGCAGCCCGCCTGGACCGCCCCCGAGGTCGATTACGCCGCACATTGATCTGCATTGCCATTCGACGGCCTCCGACGGCGAGTGTGAGCCGCCGGAAGTCGCGCGCCGGGCACGCGGCGCCGATCTCGCGGCCATCGCGCTGACCGATCACGACACCACCGACGGCGTGGCCGGCGCCGCGCACGAAGGCGCGAAGCTCGGCGTCCGCGTGATTCCGGGATGCGAGTTCAGCGTGCGCGCCCCGTGGGGCGAGCTGCACGTGCTCGCGCTGTTCCTGCCGCCGGAGAACGAGCGGCTTCAGGGGTTTCTGCGCGACACGCGGGCCGCGCGCCGCCGTCGCGGCGAACAGATCGTCGCCAAGCTGCAAGGCCTCGGTGTCGCCATCGAGCTCGAGGACGTGGAGGCGCAGCTGATGGACGGCGACGGAGGAGGAGGGGGGGGGGCGTTGGGGCGGCCGCACGTCGCCCGCGCGCTCGTCGACGTAGGGGTGTGCGACACCATCGGCGACGCCTTCCGGCGCTACCTCGGCCGCGGCCGGGCCGCCTACGTCGAGAAACCGTTGCCCAGGCTCGACGAGGTCACCGCACTGGTGCACGAGGTCGGCGGACTCACGTTTGCGGCGCATCTGGGTGATCATGGGACGGAGGCCCAGATCCGCATCTTTCAGGATCAGGGACTCGATGGCGTCGAGGTGCGGCACCCGAGCCACCCGCCCGCGGTCGAGCAGCGGCTCACCCGGATCGCCGAACGGCTGGGACTCGGCATCAGCGGCGGGTCCGACTGGCACGGCGAGAGCGAGTACGGGGAAAGCCACGCCCCGTTGGGCGGGATGCGCGTGCCCGACACCTGGCTCGAACATCTCGAACACCGGCTGGAGCTCACAACGAAGAAAACGGGGAGGGCGGGAAGGACATGAGTGAACCGCTACCGATCGGCAGCAAGGCACCGGCGTTCAACGCGGCCGCGTCCGACGGCAAGACCTACGCGCTCGGCGACCTGTTGCAGCACGGGCCGGTGGCGCTGGTCTTCTATCCGGGCAACAATACCCCCGGCTGAAACCGCCAACTCTCCGCCGTGCGCGATGAGATCGCCAAATTCACTGCCGCCAAGATGCAGCCGCTGGGCGTGAACCCCGCCGGCGTCGACAGCCATCGCGGTTATGTCGAGAAGATGCGGTTCAACTTTCCGCTCCTCTCCGATCCCGAGCGGTCGATCGCCGGCGCATACCACGCGCTGAAGGACGATGGCAAAGGAATTCAGCGGACCGTCTACGTCATCGGCCGGGACGGAACCGTCCGATTCGCGCAGCGTGGCGCCCCTCCCGTGGACGACATCGTCGGTGCCCGCTGATCTGCATGGCAAGGTCGCGCTCATCACGGGCGTCGGCCGGGTCGGCCAGATCGGCCATGCGGTAGCGCGCGGCTTCGGACGCGCGGGCGCGAAGTTGCTGCTGGCGGACGTCAACGCGGTCGGCCTGGCCGATCGCGTGAAGGAGTTTGCCGCGGAGGGCATTGCCGCCAGAGCGTCGGCGGGTGACCTCACGCAGCCGGCTGCCGCGCGCGCGGCGACCGCGGCGGCGCAGTCGCATTTCGGCGGTCTCGACATCCTCGTCAACGTGGCGGGTGGATTCTTCAGCTTCGGCCCGTTCACCGAAGTGAAGCCCGAAATTCTCGACCGCGAGATTGCGGTGAACTTCAAGACGGCGTTCTTCATGTGCCAGGCGGCGATGCCGCTGCTGATGTCCCGCGGCAGCGGGGGGGGCGCGATCGTCAACTTTGCGTCCATCGCCGTCGTCCGTTCCCTGATGCACATGTCGGCCTACAGCGCTGCGAAGTCGGCGGTGGCCGGCCTCACGCGCGAGCTCGCGCGGGAATACCGCGACGCCAATGTCCGCGTGAACGCCGTAGCGCCCGCGACGGTCCGGACCGCCGACAACGTCGCCCAGATGGCGGATACCAAGACCCCCCTCGTCGAGCTGGACGAGGTGGTGAATACCGTGCTGTTCCTCGCGAGCGACGAAGCCAGCGCGATTACGGGACAGATCGTGCCGGTCACGGGGAAGGCGTACTAGTGCGGCTCGAAGGAGCGGCCGCACTCGTGACTGGAGCGGGAAAGCGGATCGGCCAGGCGATCGCCATCGGGCTGGCGCAATCCGGTTGCGACGTCGCGGTCCACTACCACGGGTCGGCAACGGGCGCGGAAGAGACGGCGCGCGCCGTACAGGGCACCGGCCGGCGGGCCGAGCTGTTGCGGGCCGACTTGCGCGATGCGGCGGCCGCGCGCGGCCTCGCCGATCAGGCGGCGCGCGCCTTGCAACGCCTCGACGTCGTCGTCAATTCTGCGGCCATCATGGTGCGCCAGCCGGTCGAGGCGGTGACGCCGGAGAGTTGGGATGCGACGCTCGATCTCAATCTGCGCGCCATGTTCTTCGTCGCGCAGGGTGCCATCCCGCATCTGCGCCGAGCCAAGGGGAAGATCGTCAACATGGCGGACATCGCGGGGATGGAGCCCTGGCCCGCCTATGTCCCGCATTGCGTCAGCAAAGCCGGCGTCGTCATGCTGACGAAGGCGCTCGCCCGCGCGCTGGCGCCGGACGTTGCCGTCAACGCGGTCGCCCCGGGGGCGGTGCTGCTTCCGGAAGACTGGGACGAGCAGGCGCGCGAGCACATTCGTGAGACCACGCCGCTCGAGCGCCTGGGGTCCCCGGCGGACATCGTCGCGGCGGTACGGTTTCTCCTGGCCGGCACTGATTACGCCACCGGGACCGTGCTGGTCGTGGACGGAGGGAGACTCATCCGCGGTCCTCAGACTGATGACCGATAACCGACAACCGACAACCGATGACCCCCGAAGAGCGTCGCCGGTACCTCGAACATGCTCGGGAACTGTTTAATGGCGGCGAGTTCTGGCTCGCTCACGAAGCGTTGGAAACAGTCTGGCGTTCTATTATTAAGCAAGACGAAGCGCGGGTCTGGCAGGGCCTCATTCAAGCGGCCGCCGCGTTGCTGCACCGGACGCGCGGGAACCGGCACGGCACGGTCGTGGTTGGAGCAGCGGCGCTCGCGAAGCTGGCCGGCCCGCAGCGACCAGACATTGAATTCGAAACGGTTCGGTTTCGCGCGCAGTTGGCGCGCACCCTGGCGGGGGAGGGCGATCCCCCGCGGCTGGAATTCAGACACCCATGACTGAGCGTACCGCACTCATTTACGACGTCGTGATTGTGGGCGCCGGCCCCGCCGGGCTGTGTGCCGCGCTGTACGCCGGCCGCGGCATGCTCACCGCCGTCACGATCGAGCGCGGCGCGCCCGGTGGTGAGCTCCTCAATACCGATCTGATCGAAGACTACATCGGCTTCGAGAGCATCAAGGGGTGGGAGCTGGCACAGAAGATGGCGGAGCACGCCAAGAAGTTCGGCGCCGAGATCGTGACCGATACCGTCGAGCGCATCAGCAAGGACGCCGAGGGCTGGTTCGACGTGCACACCGCGCGTGGCAACGTCTATCGCAGTCAGGCCGTGATCCTCACCGCGGGCGGCACACCCGTCAAGCTCGGCGTGCCGGGCGAAAAGGAGTTTGCCGGCAAGGGCGTCTCGTATTGCGCGGTATGCGACGGCGCCTTCTTCAAAGGGGAGCGCCTCGCCGTCGTGGGCGGCGGCGATGCCGCCGTCGAAGAAGCCGACTATCTCACGCGCTATGCGAGCAAGGTGCACCTGGTGCACCGCCGCGACGAATTCCGCGCGTCCAAGCTCCTGCAGCAGCGGGCGTTCGCGAATCCGAAGATCGAGGTCATTCGTAACACGATCGTGCCGGAAATCGTGGGCAACGTGAAAGGCGTCACGCATGCGGTGCTCGAGCACAGCACGACGGGCGAGCGCTCCAATCTCGACGTCGGCGGTGTGTTCATCTTTGCGGGGTTCAAGCCGAATACCCAGCTCGTCGAAGGGCACGTGGACCACGATGCCGGTGGCTACCTGATCACCGATAACCGGATGATGACCTCCATGGCGGGACTCTTCGCCGCGGGCGACGTGCGGAGTCAGGTCACGCGGCAGATCACGACGGCCGTGGGCGATGCGACGACGGCGGCGATCGCCGTCGAGAAGTACCTCAAGTCCCTGCGCGAGCACCAGGGCGACGGCAAAGGCAAGAAGTGAAGATCGTCCCGATCCCCAACGGCATGTTCGCCGAGAACTGCTTTCTCGTCATCGACGAGCAGACGCGCCAGTGCGCCATCGTCGATCCCGGCCAGGACGCGGGCCTGATTCTCCATAAGATCGAGCAGTCGGGTGCCCAGCCGGTGGCCGTCTGGCTCACCCACGCGCACGTCGATCACGTGCTCGGCGTGGCGGAAGTCGCGCGTCGGACGGGGGCGATCGTGTGCCTGCATCCGGCTGACCGCCCGCTGTATGACGGTGTTGCGGAGCAGGCGGCATGGTTCGGTCTCGCCGCGCCCGAGCAACAGCCCGCTCCCGACCGCGACCTGGTTGCCGGCGAGCACCTGAAGGTCGGCGGTCTGAGCTTTGACGTGCGGCACGCCCCCGGGCACTCTCCCGGGAGCGTCTGCATCGTGGGCCATGGCGTTGTCTTCACCGGCGACGTGCTGTTCGCCGGATCGATTGGACGAACTGACCTCCCAGGCGGCGACTACGAAACGCTGATCGCCAGCATCGAGCGCGAGTTGCTCCCGCTCCCCGACGATACCATCGTTTACAGCGGACATGGACCCGAAACGACCATCGGACGGGAGCGCCGCACGAATCCCTTCCTCAACCGCATCTACCGCAGCGCCTAAACCTCGGCCGCGGTGCATGCGCTGCGGTGCCGACGTACAGCCGAAGCCCTGGGGCTGCAAGAATCCGTGTCCGAATTGCGGGTTCCTGTATCCGCTCGGCGATTGTTCTGATTGAACCACTTCCTCGCCATCGTGCTGCTCGCGATCGACTGCGCGGCCCGCGCGGGGCGCATTCAGCTCGCCAGCTCGGCCGCGGGCGGGCGCCTGACGTTCCTCGATGCGCTGCGCTTGAACCTCTACGGCGAAGCGGCCTCGACGTTCACCCCGAACCGCCTCGGCGGGGAGCCGGCGCGGTTCCTCGGCATGACGTGGTCCGGGTTGCGCGTCGTCACGGCGCTGGTGGCGTTGGGGGTTGAGGTCGCCGCCGAATGGCCCGTGTTCGGCGTCGTGGCGGTCGCGCTGGTCGCGTACTACGTCCCCGACTGGAGTCAGGCGGCGGATCGCTTCCTGACGCACAGCCTGGCGCGCGATCTGCTCGGGTTCGAGCTGATCGCCCTCGTCGCGCTGCTCGTTATCTGGACGCTGCAGCGGTTGGTGCGGCCTGGCGCGATCCGGCATCGCGTGCGGCGGCAATGGCGTGTCGCGCTGGCGCACGTGCGCCGGGCACCGTGGTGGGTGTTGTTTGGAGGCGCGTTGCTGACCGTCGTCAGCCTGGCGGCGCGTGCGTTGATTCTGCCGGCGCTGGTCTGGGGGCATCCCGTGGCGCCGTCGTTTAGCGTCATGTTCTTCGGATCGTTGGCGCTGTTGCACGCGCCGCTGGTGGTGCCGCTGCCGTCCGGTGGGGGCGGCATCGAGGTGGCTTTCCTGTCGGGCTTCGCGGGAGACTTCGGGCCCGGGCATCAGGTGACGATGCTGCTGCTCTGGCGGTTCTACACGACGATCCTGCTGACCGTGCTCGGCATGTACCTGCTGGTGCGCACGCATGGCGCGGCTGCCGCCAAGGAGCTGTTTACCGTCGGCTGGTTTCGCCGCCGCTAGGAGCGGGAGCCATCGCCATCAACACGATGGTGCGCTCCTCGGCGCGCGCGATGCCGTGCGGAATGCCCGCGGGCGCCGCAATGAAATCGCCCGGGCCGGCGCGAACCTCGCGCTCGCCGATGAGGAAAGTGGCCTTTCCGCGTAGCACTACATAGAATTTGTCGGCGCCGGCGTGGGTGTGAGCGTCCTGCGCCTGACCCGGCTCGAGGCAGTTGAGCCCGACGATGAGCCGATGCGATCGGAAACAGTCGACCTTTGTCATGGCATCGGGTCGAAACGTGGCGCGGTCCGGCAGATGCTGAATCAATTCACGGGATTCCATGGGCGATTCCTGGCTCCAGACGGACGGCGGTCGAATCGACGGAGGGGCGGTGGGTCAAACGCGTATCGAACGTGATCCCCTCGGGGAGCTGCCGGTCCCCACTGAAGCGCTGTGGGGCATCCAGACCGAACGGGCGCGGCAAAACTTCCCCATCTCCAATCTGCGACCTCTCCCCGCCTTCGTCGACGCCGTCATCCTCATCAAGAAAGCCGCCGCGCTCACCCATCGCGAAACCGGACGTCTCGACCGCAAGCTCGCCGACGCGATCATCGCGGCGGCCGACGAGGTGCTGGCCGGCGGCCACCGCGACCAGTTCGTCGTCGACCCCTATCAGGCCGGCGCGGGCACGTCGCACAACATGAACGGCAACGAGGTGCTCGCCAACCGCGCCAATGAGCTGCTCGGCGGCAAGCGGGGCGACTACAAGCCGGTGCATCCGAACGATCACGTCAACATGGCGCAGTCGACCAACGACGTGATTCCCACCGCCATCCGGCTCGGTGCGCTGTCGCAGCTGGCGGCGCTCACGGAGTCGCTCACACGGCTGGCGCGCGCATGCCTCGCGAAGGGCGAGGCGTTTGACAATATCGTGAAATCAGGACGGACGCACCTGCAGGACGCGACGCCGATCCGCCTCGGCCAGGAATTCACCGCGTTCGGGCACACCGTCGAGCGCAACCGCGACCGGATCACGCGCGCCGCCGACGATCTGCGCGATCTCGGCATCGGCGGTACGGCCGTGGGTACGGGGCTCAATGCGGAGCCGCAGTACCCGGCGCTCATGGTCACGCATCTCCGCGCGATGACCGGCCTCGAGCTGCGCGAAGGCAAGGACCGCGTGCAATTGATGCAGTCGCTGGGCGATGCCGCGGCCTTTTCGGGCGCCTTGCGGACGTACGCCGCCGATCTCGGCAAAATCGCCGGCGATTTGCGCCTGCTCGCGTCGGGGCCACGCACCGGCTTCGCCGAGATTCTGCTTCCTGCGGTGCAACCCGGGTCGAGCATCATGCCGGGGAAAGTGAATCCTTCCATTCCCGAGATGGTGAATCAGGTCTGCTTCCAGGTGATCGGCAACGATGTCACCGTCACCACGGCCGCGGAGGCGGGGCAGCTCGAATTGAACGTCATGATGCCCGTCATCGCCCACAACATCCTGATGTCGATGATGATCCTCAGCAACGCCACGCGCGTGCTGGCGGAGCGCTGCGTCGAGGGCATCGCAGCCAACGCCGCGCAGAGCGCGCACTGGCTGGAGCGCAGCCCGGCGCTCGTCACGGCGCTCGCCCCCAAGATCGGCTACGCCGAAGCCGCGAAGTTGGCGAAGGAGGCCGTGGCGAAGAATGTCACCGTACGCCAGCTGGTGATCGAGAAGGGACTGTTGAAAGGGAAGGAGCTCGACGAGGTCCTCGATTTGCGGGCGATGACGGAGCTGGGCGTGCCGGGGGAGCGGAAGAAGCAGTGACTCTCACAACGGAGACGCGCGCATGAACTGGATCGCCGGATTGATCGCAGGCGTCGTGGCGTACCTCGTGGACTGGGTCGTGTGGAGCAAGGTGTTCACGAAGGGCATGGACGCATTCATGGTCACGATGACGCCGGAGGAGATGAAGCGGTTCATGGGCCCGGCGTTGGTGAAGTCGGCGGTGCTGTCGCTCGTGTTCGGGCTGCTGTTCGCGTGGTTCTACGGCCGTTTCCGCGGCGCGTTGTGGGTCAGCGGTGGCGGCCCGCTCGCCGGTATGGAGTTCGCCACCGTGCTGTGGTTGCCGACGATTTGTCTCGCGACGCTCGGCAGCAGCGTGTGGTACGTCAAGGCGAAGCCGCTGCAGATGGCGACCTGCTGGGCGTGGCTGATCCGCATGAACGCGGCCGGGCTGGTGGTGGGTTTGCTCGTGAAGTGATCAAGAGTCACCGCACTCGCGGGCGCGACGCGGCTTTGCGACTGAACCTGGGTACACGACGACACAATGGCTGACGGATGCGAGCCTAGCGGGGTTGCAGGTGCAAGGACTTCTGATCGGCGGTCTGGAAACCGGCGCAACGTTGGATGCAAACGCGACCGGCTGCACGCGTCATGGGGCTGACGGTGATGCGTGACTTCTTCGTGCTCGTGCAATGTCGCGGACGTAGCGCCGAGCGTGGCGAGCGAGCGGACGCGTAGATCGAGCGACACGGAACGGCCCCCCCCACGGTCGTGACCGCCGTCACAACCTAACGCGAACGGCCCCGCGACGTCTCCTGTGGGTCAGGGCTGGCCTTGGCGGCCACCGGTCGCCCCCACGCAGATCACGCGGATACAAAGGACTCTTGATATGCCGTCACGCTTTCGCGCCGGCCTCTTGATCGGCACCTGGCTGCTCAGCGCCTGCGACGCCGGCACGGAGCCGCCGGTAAACCCTGCCATTTCAGTGACCGCCGCTCCCGCCGACCAGACAGTGGTCGCCGGGCAAACCGCCACGTTCAGCGTTACTGCGAACAGTTCGTCAATGCTTTCGTATCAGTGGCAGAAGAACGAGACCGATATCCCGGGTGCGACGTCATCCGCCTACGTGACGCCGGCCGCAGATACGAGTGCCGACAACTCACAGTTCGCGGTTCGTATTTCCGCCGGAACCTCCTCTGTCACGACCACCCCGGCCACGCTGCACGTGTTCTCGGACACGGCGATTCCCGTGCCCACCGAGTACGCCGTGGATCCGGCCGTAACCGATAGCGCTATCGACTTACCCCAGGGATTTCACTACGCATCCATCAATACCGCCGTGACGCCGAAGGGAAGACTGTTTGTGTTCATGCCCGGCACAGGCGGAGTACCGTCGGTTTACCGGCTCATCGTTCAGGCCGCAGCCAACAACGGTTTTCACGCTATCGGCTTGGCCTATGAGAACGCCATCTCGGTAGTTGACCTGTGTAGTACAAGCCCAGGCTCGACCGATCCCGACTGTGCGGGGAGGGTCCGTGAGGAACGATTCAGCGGGCAAGACATATCGCCGCTGATCATTGTGGATCCTCCCAACGGAATTCAAAATCGTCTCACCAAAGCGCTGGTCTATCTGGCGCAACAGCATCCGCAGGACGGCTGGGGCCAATTCCTGGACGACAGCGGCACCATTCTATGGGACCGGGTGCGCCTCTCCGGTCACTCGCAGGGTGGCGGCATGGCGGGCTACATCGCGAAACAGAAGCAACGGGTCGATCACGTGTGCTTCTTTGCGTCCCCGGGCGATGTGAATTACGTAGTGGTCGGGCAGCTCGCTTCGTGGGTGCTCGCTCCGGGCAACCTCACGCCGGCGGCGAGCTATTTCGGTTTTTCGCATCAGCGCGACGGCATGCTCCCGTGGACGTTGGCCCAGCGGGAATGGTCAGCGTTGGGTATGGCCGCGTTCGGTTTGCCCGTCGATGTCGACGACGTCGCGCTCCCCTTTAACCAAAGTCACATGCTGTCGAGCAATTTGGATAAACCATCGTCAGTAACCGAGCCCGACGCGCAGTACTACCACGGCACCCCTGTGAGAGACTTATTTACGCCGTTGGATGGGAACGGATTACCCACCTATCGGCAGGTCTGGCAATACCAGTGCTTTCTGTAGGTAAGTAACCCCGACTTTCCCCGCGGGCTTAGCCGGGTTGTGTGGATCCCGCTTCGCGATCTTGGTCAGAGTGCCGTGAGGCCGGCAGAAGTTGTAGACCATGAAGTGGACGGCCACGGCGTGCGCGTAATTCGACCTTCTGACCCACGACCAGCGTAAGTCGGAAGCTTGAATCCCGATAACGCCTCTCGCATATTCCGGCCATGCGCGTTACCACCTGGGCGGAATACGGCCTCATCGTTTCAATTCATCTCGCGCGGCGGTCGGGGCAGGGCCCCGTCGCAGCCCGCGAGCTGTCCGAGCAGGAACGCCTCCCGCACGATTACGTCGAACAGATCCTGCTGCGCCTGCGGCGCGCCGGTTTGGTCGAATCGGTGCGTGGCGCCCGCGGCGGGTACCTGCTGGCGCGCCCCGCCCAGGACGTCAGCGTGAAGGATGTCATCGAAGCGTCGGAGCATGTGACCTTCGAGGTGAACTGCGACCTCCACCGTGTGGACGATGAGCGCTGCGATCCGGCGACCGCCTGCAGCATTCGTCCCGTCTGGCGCATGCTCGAGCGGCGCATCAACGAAGTCCTCGCCAGCGTCAGCCTGGCCGACCTCCAGCATGCCGAGCCACAGGTTTATCAGATCGCCGGGGTAGCGTCAGTCCATTGACGACGCTGTCGCATGAGGAACTGCTGCGGTACTCCCGGCACCTCACGCTTCCCGATGTAGGTCTCGAAGGCCAAGCGAAGCTGCGCGACGCGCGCGTCCTGCTTATCGGCGCGGGCGGGCTGGGATCGCCGGCGGCGTTGTATCTCGCCGCCGCCGGCGTGGGAACGCTGGGACTGGTGGACTTCGATCTCGTCGATCTCAGCAACCTGCAGCGCCAAATCCTCCACGGCACGTCCGGTATTGGCAGCGCGAAAACGGAATCGGCGCGGGCGCGCCTGCGCGACATCAACCCCCATGTGCAAGTTGCGACGTTCGCGGAGCGTCTGACGTCGGCCAACGCCCTCACCATCCTTCGCGACTTCGACATCGTCGTCGACGGTTCCGACAACTTCCCCAGCCGCTACCTCGTCAACGACGCCTGCGTGCTGCTGGGCAAGCCCGATGTGTACGGGTCGGTGTTCCGGTTCGATGGGCAGGTCTCGGTGTTTTACGCGAAACAGGGGCCGTGCTATCGCTGTCTCTACGCCGAGCCGCCCCCGCCCGATCTCGTGCCGTCGTGCGCGGAGGGTGGAGTGCTCGGCGTGCTGCCCGGAATCATCGGATCGCTGCAGGCCCTCGAAGCGATCAAGCTGATCGTGGGGTTTGGCGAGCCGTTGATCGACCGCCTGCTGTTGTTCGATGGCCGACGGATGCAGTTCCGAGAGCTGGCGCTCGAAAAGGATCCCGAGTGCCCGGTCTGCGGCATTCATCCGACCGTCACGTCACTCATCGATTACGCAGCATTCTGCGGAATGGGGGAAGAGGGAAGAGGGAAGGGGGATGGGGCGGAGATCAGTGCCCGAGAGCTGCAACGCGAGCGCGGCTCCAAGCCGGACCTCGTGCTGCTCGACGTCCGCGAACCGCGCGAGGCGCAGATCGCCCACATCGAAGGTGCCCGGCTGATTCCGCTGCGCGAGCTGCCGCGCCGGCTAGCCGAGCTGCCGGGACACGCGGAGATCGTAACGCATTGCCATCACGGCCAACGCTCGCTCCAGGCGCGCGAGATTCTCAAAGGAGCAGGATTCGCGAACGTGCGGAGCCTGGCGGGGGGCATCGACGCATGGTCACGCGAGGTGGATGAAGAGGTCCCGAGATACTGAGTGCCGAAGGGGGGACTCGAACCCCCACGGGCTTGCGCCCACTGGCTCCTGAAGCCAGCGCGTCTACCAGTTCCACCACTTCGGCGCGATTTTTTAGGAACGGCAATCTAGATCGTTGTATAACCCCAAGTCAATGCGTATCTTGCCTGCGATAGCGTGGAAAAAATCTCCATCGCCAGGAACCCCAAAGCCCGGCACGACTACCATCTCCTGGAAACGTGGGAGGCGGGTCTCGTGCTGAGTGGCACCGAGGTCAAGTCGCTGCGTGATCGCAAAGCGAGCTTGAGTGAAGCGTACGCCCACGTGCGCAACGGCGAAGTCTGGCTCGAAGGCATGACGATCTCACACTACGGGCCGGGCAGCTACAACAATCCGCCGCCGGCCCGTTCCCGAAAGCTCCTCCTTCATAAGCGCGAAATCCGCAAGCTGCTGGGCGCGACGACGCAGAAGGGTCTGACCGTCGTGCCGCTCGAAGTCTACTTCAAGGACGGATTGGCCAAGGTCGCGATCGCGCTCGCCAAGGCCAAGAAGGCGCATGACAAGCGTGAGGACTTGAAGCGGCGTGTCGCTGAACGCGAGATGGCACGGGTCGTGAAGGGGAGACGGTCATGACGGTTCTCCTGCTCCTCGCCGCCCTGGTGCCGCAGCAAGTCTTGATTGCCACGCCGCGCGGCCAGGTCAGCATTCCCGTGATGAATGAACAGGGTGCGGCCGCGGTCGCGGCCGTCCTGCTCGCTCGGCCCCTCGGGTTGACGGTGTCATTGGACGGGTCGTCCGCGCACGTGACGTTGGGAGATCGCAGCTTCGACTTCGATATCGGGTCGCCCTTTGTGCGTTACGAAGGGGCGGCGTATCCGCTGGTTGGCGCGCCGTACGTCGCCCGGGATACCCTCTTCCTGCCGCTGCACTGGCTCACCGATCACGTGCCGCGTCTGCTCGCGGGCCGCTACCGCTGGGACCCGTGGCTCGCCCGGCTCGACGAACGGCCGGTTGCGTCTCTCCCGCTGATCGCCAGCACTGCGCCGTCCCCCGCGCCCCTCCCGAACCTCCCGCCGGCCGTCATCGCTGCGCCCAATCCGATCACGGGTCTGCGGCTGGTGCACACGATCGTCGTCGATCCGGGGCACGGCGGGGTCGACCCCGGCAATCCGGGATTGCACTTTCCGCGCGGTCTGACGGAAAAGGACATCACGCTCGGGATCGGCAGGCTGCTGCGCGCCGAGCTGGTACGACGTGGCCTGAATGTGGTCCTCACGCGCGCCACGGACACGCTGATCGACCTGGCGAACCGGCCGTTGTTCTGCCGCGCCGATTGCGATCTGTTCGTCAGCATCCACGTCAATGCGATGCCCGTCGGCCGGCGGCAGACACAGGTGAACGGCGTGGAGACCTATTTCGTCTCCGACGCCAAGACCGAAGACCAGAAGCGCGTGGCGCAGATGGAAAACGCCGCGCTGCGATTCGAGACGGCGCCCGGGCTCGACGGGAGCGGGTCGCTCGGCTTCATTCTGCACGACTTGCAGCTGAACGAGTATCTCCGCGAGTCGGCGCGCCTCGCCGAGTTGGTGCAGGGCAAAGTGGCGGGGATTCATCCCGGTGAAAACCGCGGCGTCCAACAGGGCCCGTTCCTGGTGCTGGCAGCGGCGCGCCGCCCCGCGATTCTCGTCGAAGCCGGATTCGCCACGAACCCTGGCGACGGCGCGTTCCTCGCCTCGAGCCAGGGACAACACAAGATCGCCACCGCGATCGCCGACGGCATCGTCGCCTATCTGCTCGAGTTCGAGCGCAAGCTCGCGGTGGGGACCGGAGGCGGGCAGGCGCGATGACCGGCCGGCGCTGGAGCGCATTGACTCTGATCTGGTCGCTGGCGGGTTGTGCCTACTATAACGCCATGTGGAGTGCCGAGCATTATGCCTCGGATGCGCGGCACCTCGAGGAGCGCGGGCAAGTCTCCGAAGCGCGCGCCCAATGGGCGCTTGCCGCCGCCAAAGCCGAAGCGGTCGTGCAGCGTCATCCACGCAGCCGTTGGGCAGACGACGCGCTGGTTCTGCAGGTCGAGGGGATGGCCCGATCCGGTCAGTGCCAGGATGCCGCCGAGCCAATCGCGCGAGCAGACACGAGTGTCAAGGAGCCGGCGCTGCGGGAGCGGGTGGAGCTCGCCACGGCCCAGTGCGCGCTCGCCGCACGCCATCCGCAGCAGGCCGCCGCGGCGCTGGCGCTGCCGCTCGCGTCCAAAGACGGCGGCCGCCGCTCGCGCGCCGAGTACTTGGCGGGGGAGGCGGCGGTGCAGCAGTTCGATTATGACGCTGCCGTGAAGCATTTCGAACGATCGCGTGAGCCGGCGGCCCTTCCCGCGCTGGTGCGCGCGCACCTGTTGGCCGGGCGACCGGCCGACGCGACGACCGCGCTCAACGCGCTCGACAACAGTTCACGATTCGAGTCCGATCGGATGGATCTTCTCGCCCAGTTTGCCGCGACCGGCGGTGGGGGGGGAGGGGGGGGAGGGGGGGGGCCCGAAGCGGCGTCCGCGGCGCTGGATCGCATGCTCGGGCGCGTCCGCTTGCCGCCCACGGAGCAGGCCAAGCTGCTGATCGCGGACGCCGAGCGTCGCCTCGCGCACGCCGACTACGACGCGGCAGCGGCGCGGTATCGACGCGCGGTCGACATCGCGCCGGTCGAGACGGCCGAGGCGGGAATGGCGCTCGTTGGTCAGCAACGCGTCGTGATCGCGCGGGCGACCGGCCGCAGTGACTTGGCGCCGGTCGCGGCTGAGCTGGCGCGGCTCCAGCGCGTCTCTGCCGGCGGCGCGGCGGCGAAGCGCTGGCTCGATCTCGTCACCGCCGTCATCCCGGTCCCCGAGACGCCGGGCATGCGCTTTCGCATGGCTGAGCTGGCGCGCGATTCGCTGGGTGCTCCTGCGCTCGCCGGCCAGCTCTTCCTCGATGTGACTGCCGGAGATACCGGCTCGCTCTACGCACCCAAAGCGCTGGTGGCGGCGCTCGCGCTCCTGCCCGACCGCCGTGATTCGATTGCGCGGGTCTTGGACACGCGCTACGCCGCGTCGCCCTATACGCGAGTGTTCCATGGAGAGCCAAGCGTCGCCTACGCGGCGGCGGAGGACTCCCTCGCGCGCGAGCTCGGCGTGCAATTCGCGCAGAGCACAACCGCTCCCTCCGGAGCGCGCTTTGACGCTCCGATTCCGGGTCCTCGGGGTCCGTGGCTCGACGAACCGGAACAGCGTGCGCCGGTGAGGGGGGGGGCTGCGCGTCCAGCGCGCGGTCAGCCGCGTCCACCACCGGGGGGAGCGCGTCCCGCACCCGATCGCGACCGGCCGAAGCTGCCGGAGCGCCCGTGAGTGCGGCGAATCTTTTCGGGACCGATTTCCAAAATCCGATTCTGCTTGCTGCTGGGACCGCCGGCTTCGGCCGGGAGCTCGATCGCGTCATCGATCTCGACCTGCTCGGCGGCATTGTCACGAAGGCCGTCACACCGGAACCGCGTCAGGGCCATCCCGCGCTGCGGGTCGCCGAGTTCCGTGGCGGCATGCTGAATGCCGTTGGCCTCGCGAATCCGGGCGTCGCGCAGGTTGCCGAGCACGACCTGCCGTGGCTGGCGCGGCGCTTGCGCCGGGCGCGCGTCATCGTGAACGTCGCGGGGGCGAGCGTCGCCGACTACGTGCAGGTAATCGAGCGGCTCACAGAGCTGGAAGGAATCACCGCGTTCGAGGTCAACGCGTCATGCCCCAATACGAGTGCGGGTGGTCTCGAGTTCGGCTCTGAGCCGCGAGGCCTGGCGGAGCTGGTGCGCGCCTGTCGCCGGGCGTCTACGCGGCCGCTCAGCGTGAAGCTCTCCCCGGTGCTCCCGGACATTCCCGCGATGGCGCGCGTGACGCTCGAGGAAGGGGCGGACGCGGTCAGCCTGGTGAATACGATGCCCGGATTGCTCGATAAGCGGCTCGGGAACGGCAGCGGCGGTTTGAGCGGTCCGGCACTGCTGCCGATCGGTGTCCTCGCCACCCGGCGCGTGCGCGAGCACGTGGGGATTCCCGTCATTGGCGTCGGTGGCGTTCGCAATGCCGCCGATGCGCGCGAGTACCTGGCCGCAGGCGCCTCGCTCGTGGCGATCGGGACTGCCGCGCTCGCCGATCCACGGGCGCCGGTGCGCATCGCGCGGGAGCTGACGCATGGCTGAGCTGATCGTCGCGTTCGATGTGTCGAGCGGACGTGAGGCACTCGCCCTGGCGGGACGATTGCCCGGCCTCAGGTGGGCGAAGATCGGACCGGTGCTGTTTGGCCGCGAAGGCCCGTCCCTCATCAAGGAGTTCACCCAGCGGGGTGTCCGCGTATTCCTCGATCTCAAGTGGCACGACATTCCCAGCATCGTGGCGAGCGCGGTGGCGGCGGCGCGCGAGCTCGGTGTCTCGATGACCACTGTGCACTGCCTGGGGGGACGCGCGATGCTGACGGCTGCGGCCCGCGCCGGGGGGGCGGGGGGGGGACCGGACCTCGCTGTCGTCGGCGTCACGGTGCTGACGTCGCATGACGCCGCCGAGCTCGAGGGCGTGTTGGGGCGGGGCGTTCCCGACGTCGGCTTCGAGGCCGAACGCCTGGCGCGAGCGGCGCTGCAGGCTGGACTGCGCGGCGTCGTGGCCTCTGGTCAGGAACTCGGCCTGTTGCGCGAAGCGCTGGGTCCTGAGCCTTGGATCGTGGTGCCGGGCATTCGCGCGCCCGCCGACGCGGCCGGTGATCAGGTTCGCACGATCGAGCCGGCGGAAGCGGTACGCCGCGGCGCGACGCACCTGGTCGTCGGCCGGCCGATCACGACGGCCGCAGATCCGGTGGCGGCGTATCGGCGCCTCGTCGAAGCGCTCGATTGAGGGTATTAATCGATCCTATGCGGACGGCTCGCTGGTTTTCGATCTGCGCGGTGACGCTGCTGACGATCGGCGCACAGGGCCAGGCCACGCTGCTCGATGCGGCGGACCGGGCGAAGCGTGCCTGGTCCGCGCACGATGCGGAGGCCCTCGTGGGGCAAAGCTCGAACATCGTGCTCCAGCTCCCGGGTGCCGATCCGTCATCCCCCCTCGGCCGATCGCAGGCAATCGCGCTGTTGCGCCGCTACTTCCGGCCTGCCGAGGAGCGGGGCCTCGACGTCACGACGATTCGCGAAGTGGAGCCGGGGAAAGGCTTCGTGGAGCTGAGCCGGCGGTACGTCGTGGCCGGAACCGCCGAATTGCGACGTGAGACGCTGTATCTGGGTTATCGTTTGCTGGACCGCCAATGGCGTCTCGCGGAACTGCGGAGCGCCCCGTAATCGCGCCCCTTGCGTGAAGTTACGACCCCGTCTATAGTTCAAGACTCAACCAGAACTTTTTACTTTTCCGGAGCAACCTGTTGAAGGTACGTTCGAGCGTGCGGCCCATCTGCGAGCACTGCAAAGTCGTCACGCGCCGGGGCGTGATCCGCGTGATCTGCAAACGCAACCCCAAGCATAAACAGCGGCAGGGTTAGGGAGAGGCATGGCTCGTATTGCAGGCGTGGATTTGCCACGCGACAAAAAGATCCAGTACGCACTTCCGTACATCTTCGGCATCGGTCCCAGCAACTCGATTCGCATTCTCGCCGAGACGGGCATCAGCCCCGACGCGCGTGTGCGTGATCTGCGCGACGCCGAGGTGGCGCGCCTGCGGCAGGTGATCGAGCGGGACTATAAAGTGGAAGGCGCGCTGCGCACGGAAGTCGCGATGAACATCAAGCGCTTGATGGACATCGGGACCTATCGGGGCGGTCGCCATCGCAAGAATCTGCCCGTGCGCGGCCAGCGCACCCATACCAATGCGCGCACCAAGAAGGGACCGCGGCGCGCCATCGCGGGCAAGAAGAAGCCCGTCCTGAAAAAGTAAAGGCACATGGCCGACGCAAAACCAGACCCGAAACCGGACGCGAAACCAGACGCCAAGCCAGCACCAGCTCGTGCGGCCGGTGGCGCCAAGCGCACCAAGAAGGTCGTCGAAGCCGAGGGCATCGCGCACGTCACCGCGACGTTCAACAACACGCTCATCACGATCACCGACCTGCAGGGCAACGCGATTACGTGGGGCTCTTCGGGGAAAGCGGGCTTCAAGGGCTCCAAGAAGTCGACGCCGTTCGCCGCGACGGTGGCGGCCGAGCAGGCGGCGCGCGAAGCGTTGAACCTGGGCGTCAAGCGCGTGCACGTGCGGGTGCAGGGGCCCGGCTCCGGCCGCGAGTCCGCCATTCAGGCACTCGCCAGCGCCGGGCTGCAGATCCGCTCGATTCGCGACGTCACCCCGATTCCGCACAACGGGTGCCGGCCGCCCAAGAAACGGCGGGTGTAACGGATGGCACGCTACACCGGTCCCGTGTGCAGGCTGTGCCGCCGCGAGGGCACGAAGCTGTTTCTGAAGGGCACGCGCTGCCTCACCGAGAAGTGCGCCGTCGAGCGGCGCGCCTACGCGCCGGGCCAGCATGGCCAGTCGACCGGCCGGCGCCGCAAAGCCTCGGAGTACGCGAAGCAGCTGCGCGAAAAGCAGAAGGTGAAGCGGATTTACGGCCTCTCCGAGCGGCAGTTCCGGAACATCTTCGAGCGCGTGCTCAAAGAGCCGGGCGTCACGGGTGAAGCGCTGCTGGTCGCGCTGGAGAGCCGGCTGGACAATCTGGTGTACCGGATGGGCTTCGCGACTTCGCGCAAGCAGGCGCGCCAGCTCGTGCGGCATCGCCACATCCAGGTCAATGGACGCACGCTGGACATTCCGTCCTATCGCGTGCGTTTGGGCGAAGAAGTCAAAGTCGCCGATGCGAGCCGCGAGCTCGTGCTGGTGAAGGTCGCGCTCGAGCAGTTTGGGCGCGGACAACCGGTTTCGTGGATCCAGGTGGACACTGACAAAGTGCTGGGCAGGATGACGGAGCGGCCCACCCGCGACGCCATCCCGATCGCGGCACAAGAACAGTTAATCGTCGAGCTCTATTCCAAGTGATTACGACTCTTGATTTGACGGGGTTGGTCCGGCCGCACGTGGTCGAGATGACCAAGCGCGAGGACAACCCGAATTCCGCCGAGTTCCGGCTCCAGCCGCTGGAGCGGGGCTACGGCTATACGCTGGGCAATTCGCTGCGCCGGCTGCTGCTCTCGTCGCTGCGCGGGGCCGCCGTCTGGGCGTTCCGCATCGACGGCGTCGTGCACGAGCATCAGACCATTCCGGGCGTCGTCGAAGACGTGCATCAGATCATCCAGCGGCTGAAGCAGCTGACGCTGGTGCTCGCGCCCGAAGTGGACGAGGCCGTGCTGCGGTTCAAGGTCGACAAGGCGGGTCCGGTGTACGCCCGCGACCTCGAGGCGCACGGCGCCGTCACGATTCAGAACCCCGAGCAGCTGCTCTTCACCGTGCAGGACGACCGCGACATCGCGGGCGAGCTGTACGTGAACAAGGGCCGCGGCTACGTGGAAGCCGAGCAACACCCCGTGGATCGCACGCTCGCCGTCGACGTGGTGCGCATCGACTCGATCTATAATCCCGTGCGGCGCGCGAACTTCACGGTGGCGGAAACGCGCGTTGGACAGCGCACCGACTACGACCGGCTGACGCTGACCGTCGAGACGAACGGCACGATTTCTCCCGAAGACGCCGTCGCCTACGCCGCCGCGCTCGCCCAGGAGCACTTCCGCTTCTTCGTGGACTTCGGCAAGGTGCCGATCGTCCCCGGCGAACCGGGGGGAGCCGGCAATGGCGGATCCGAGGGCGGGCGGCTGCGCGACGTGTTGAACCGCGCCATCGACGACGCCGGATTGTCGGTGCGGTCGGTGAACTCGCTCAAGAACTCGAATATTCGCACCCTGGGGGATCTGGTCCGCTACAAGGAAGACGACCTGCTCAAGGTCAAGAACGTCGGCGAGAAGGCGCTCGGCGAGATTGCGGAGCTGTTGCGTCGCGAAGGCCTGAACTTCGGGATGCAGCTGGAGGAGATGCCCGGCGGCGACATCCGGATCGTGGATCCGGGCAGCGCGCCCCTGGCGCAGCTGACGGGGACCGAGGAAGAGTAATGCGCCACCGCGCCAAGGGCCGGCAACTGTCGCGCACGTCGAGCCACAAGAAGGCGACGCTGAACAACATGGCGACGAGCCTCTTCATGCACGGCGGCATCCAGACCACCGAGGCGAAGGCGAAAGAGCTGCGCCCGTTCGCGGAGCGGCTCATTACGCTCGCGCGCCGTGGTGATCTGCACGCGCGCCGGCTCGTCGAGCGGCGGCTCAAGGACAGGGCCGTCACGTCCAAGCTGTTCGCCGAAATCGGCAAACGGTTTGCCGCGCGTCCGGGTGGCTACACGCGGATCGTGAAACTGGGCCATCGCGTCGGCGACGGCGCCGACGTAGCCCGGATCGAACTATTGAGTGAGTGAAACGGAGCGCGGTGGGACGAGCCAAACCAGGGGGACCCAACGGGTCCCCTTTTTTACGAAGCTTTCGCGACCTTGTTGGACTTGAGACATTGCGCGCACACCCGGATGCGGCGCACGACGCCGTTCACGACGACCCGCGCGCGCTGTAGGTTGGGATACCAGCGGCGGGGCGTCTTGTTGTTCGCGTGGCTGACGTTGTGTCCGGTAATGGGACCCTTGCCACAGACTTCACACACTCGAGCCATATGCCGTCCGACAAAAAGATGAGTTCGCAGGGGGCGCGGGGCGCCGAAAAGAGGCCTAAACCTAAACCGGGTGCCGAGGCTCGACAACCCCGGAAAACGGCCGTCATCACCGGGGTGACCGGCCAGGACGGCTCCTACCTCGCCGAGCTGCTGCTCGCCAAGGGCTACGAGGTGATCGGCGTGGTGCGGCGCACGTCGCACGATTCCTACGAACGGATCGGACACCTGCTCGACCGCGTCCACGTCGTGGCCGCGGACCTGCTCGATCAGCATTCGCTCACGACGGTCATCCGTGACGCGAAACCGGACGAGGTCTACAACCTCGCGGCCCAGAGCTTCGTCCCGACCTCCTGGAACCAGCCGGTGCTCACGGGTGAATTCACGGCCCTCGGCGTGACGCGGCTGCTCGAAGCGATCCGGCTGGCGCATCCCGCCGCCCGGGTGTACCAGGCGAGCTCCTCGGAGATGTTCGGCAAAGCGGTGGAGACGCCGCAGCGCGAATCGACGCCATTTTATCCGCGCTCGCCCTACGGCGTCGCCAAGGTGTACGGCCATTGGATCACGGTGAACTACCGCGAGTCGTACGGGATGTACGCGGTCAGCGGCATCCTGTTCAACCACGAGTCGCCGCGCCGCGGGCTCGAGTTCGTCACCCGCAAGGTCAGCGACGCCGTCGCCCGCATCAAGCTCGGCAAGACCACCGAGCTGCGCCTCGGCAATCTCGATTCAGGCCGCGATTGGGGTTTCGCGGGGGATTATGTCGACGCGATGTGGCGCATGCTGCAGCAGTCGGAACCCAGGGACTATGTCGTCGGCACCGGGAAGATGCATACGGTGCGCGACCTGTGCGCCGCCGCTTTCAGCCACGTGGGGCTCGACTGGCAACAGTACGTGAAGGTCGATCCGCACTTCGTGCGTCCGGCCGAGGTGGACACCCTCCTCGCCGACGCGAGCCGCGCTCGCCGGGATCTGGGTTGGGCCCCCAAGGTCGGCTTCGAGCCGCTGGTACACATGATGGTCGACGCCGATCTGGAGCGGCTGGCGTGAGGGTGCTGGTCACGGGTGCCAACGGCTTCGTGGGCCGCAGCGTCGTGCGCCGGCTCCTCGCCGGCGGCAACAGCGTGATCGCTGCCGTTGGCCCGGGAGCCCCGGGCGGTCCGGACGACAGGAACCTCACGACCGTTTCGTTGGACCTGATGAACGATGTCTCGGTGCGCGGCTGCTTTGCCTCGCCCGTCGACGCCGTGATTCACCTGGCCGCGATCGCGCTCAGCCGGGCGGCGGATCGGGATCCCGCGATAGCCTGGAGGATCAACGCCGAGGGGACGGCCAAGCTGACGGCCGCGCTGGCCGAGCGTGCCGGCCGGTGGAAAACGCGGCCGCTCTTCATGTTGGCATCGACGGCCGAGGTCTACGCATGGCAGCAGCGCCCTATTAATGAAACGGACTGCGTGCAGCCCTCGACGCCCTATGGCTCGAGCAAGCTCGGAGCGGAGCTCGCGGTGGAGCAGGCGGCGCGCTGCGCCGGATTGAAGGTGATCATCGCCAGGCCGTTCCCGCAGTCCGGCGCAGGGCAGGACGAGAGCTTCTGGATCCCGGCGCGCTGCAAGCTGCTGCGGGAGGTGAAGCGGAATGGCTGGGCCGTGGTGCCGGTGGGTGACTTGACGGCGGTGCGGGATTTCCTGCATGTGGACGACGTCGTCGATGCCTACGCCCTGTTGCTCGAGCGCGGGACCCCCGGAGAGGTGTACAACATCGCTTCCGGCCAGGAGGTGACGTTGGACCAGATTCATACGCGGATCGAGCAGCTGCTCGACATCGCCCCCCCCCCCAAACGGGAGGTCGATGCCAGCCAGATCCGGAAGGAAGCGCGGCCCTATCTGGTCGGCGACGCCGGAAAGCTGCGGGCCGCGACGGGTTGGAGTCCGCGGCGCTCGCTCGACGATATCCTGCGCGACGTGCTCGATGCCCAAAAGAACTGACTTACAGCGCATCCTGCTGCTCGGCTCGGGACCGATCGTGATCGGCCAGGCGGCGGAGTTCGACTACTCCGGGACGCAGGCGGTGAAGGCCCTCAAGGAAGAGGGGTACACCGTGATCCTGGTGAACTCGAATCCCGCGACGATCATGACGGACCCGGAGCTCGCGGACCGCACCTACATCGAGCCGGTGACGCCCGACTGGGTGCGCAAGGTCATCGAGCGCGAAAAACCCGACGCGCTGCTTCCCACGATGGGCGGCCAGACGGCGCTGAATGTCGCGATGGCGCTGGCCAACGACGGCACGCTCAAGCAGCACGGCGTCGAGCTGATCGGCGCCAACGCGCGCGCGATCAAAATGGCCGAAGACCGTGCCGAGTTCAGCGCCGCGATGCAGCGCATCGGGCTGGCGACGCCCGCGGGACATACGGTGACGTCGGTGGCGGGGGCGCTCGCCGCGGTGGCGGACGCGGGGTATCCCGCGATCATCCGTCCCTCGTACACCCTGGGCGGAACCGGCGGCGGCGTCGCCTACAACCGCGCCGAGTTCGAAGAGATGGTCGAGCGCGCGCTGCAGCTGTCGCCCGTGCATTCGACGCTGATCGAGCGCAGCGTGCTCGGTTGGAAGGAATTCGAGCTCGAGGTGATGCGCGACCGCCGCGACAACGTCGTGATCGTGTGCTCGATCGAGAATCTCGATCCGATGGGCGTGCACACGGGCGACTCGATCACGGTGGCGCCGGCGATGACGCTGACCGATCGCGAGTATCAACGCATGCGCGACGCCGCGATCGCCATCATCCGCGAGATCGGCGTCGAGGCGGGCGGGTGCAACATTCAGTTCGCCGTCAATCCCGCCGACGGCGACATGCTGGTGATCGAGATGAATCCGCGCGTGTCGCGCTCCTCGGCGCTCGCGTCGAAGGCGACCGGCTTCCCGATTGCGCGCATCGGGACGAAGCTCGCCGTCGGCTACACGCTCGACGAGCTGCCCAACGACATCACCAAGACCACGCCTGCGTCGTTCGAACCGGTGCTGGATTATGTGGTGGTGAAGGTCCCGCGCTTCGCGTTCGAGAAATTCCCGCGGGCGGACTTCCGGCTGACGACGCAGATGAAGTCGGTCGGCGAAGCGATGGCGATCGGGCGCACGTTCAAAGAGGCGTTCCAGAAAGGCCTGCGCGCGCTCGAAATCGGCCGCCCGGGGTGGGTGACCGGCGCGACGCTGGAGGACGACCGGCTCACGAGCGCGTCGCCCGAAGATCTGCGCGTCGCCCTGCGGACCGCGACACCGGAGCGAATTTTCCAGATCAAGCACGCGCTGCTCGCCGGACTCAGCATCGACGAGATCGCGGCGGCTTCAAGCATCGACCCCTGGTTCCTCTATCAACTCCGTGAGCTGGTCGATGCCGAGCGCGCCTTCGCGGCGCTCGGGAAGGTCACCGCCCCGGAGCTCAAGCGGATGAAGCGGCTGGGTTTCTCCGACCGCCAGCTGGCCGGGTTGCGCACGACTACCGAGACGGCGATTCGCGAGCAGCGCTGGAGCTTCGGGATTCATCCCGTCTACAAGACCGTGGACACCTGCGCCGGCGAGTTCCCGTCGTCGACGCCCTATCTCTACTCGTCCTACGACGAAGAGAACGAGTCCGAGCCGTTCGGCGAGCAAGGCATCGTGATCCTCGGCAGCGGCCCGAACCGGATCGGCCAGGGTGTGGAGTTCGATTACTGCTGCGTGCGCGCGGGGCTGGCGTTCCGCGAGCTGGGCTTCAAGACGATCATGATCAACTCGAACCCCGAGACCGTCTCGACCGACTTCGACATCTCGGACAAGCTGTACTTCGAGCCGCTCACGTTCGAGGACGTCCTGGAGATCACGCGCTGGGAGCGCCCCAAAGGAGTCGTCGTCCAGCTCGGCGGCCAGACACCGCTGCAACTCACCAAGCCGCTCGAGGCCGCCGGCATCCCGATCCTCGGCACCTCCCCCGACGCGATCGACAGCGCGGAGGATCGCGAACGGTTCGAGAAGCTGGCACGCCGGCTCGGTGTCGCGCAGCCGCCCAACGGCATCGCGCGGTCCGTGGAAGAAGCGGTCGGCGTGGCGCAGCGGATCGGCTATCCGGTCCTGGTGCGTCCCTCCTACGTGCTGGGTGGCCGGGCCATGGAGATCGTCTACGACGACGGCTCGCTCCGCGACTACTTCGTGAAAGCCGCGCGGGTCGCGCCGGAACACCCGGTGCTCATCGATCGCTTCCTCGAAGACGCGTTCGAGGCGGACGTCGACGCGATCGCCGATGGCAAGCGCTGCGTCATCGGTGGGGTGATGCAGCACATCGAGGACGCTGGCGTGCACTCCGGCGATTCGGCCTGTGTGCTGCCCCCGTACCTCATCGGCGACCGCCAGGTGGAGGAGATGCGCCGGCACACGCAGGAGTTCGCCCGGGCCCTGGGAGTCGTCGGCCTGATCAACGTGCAGTATGCGATCAAGAACGGCGTCGTCTACGTGCTCGAGGTGAACCCCCGGGCGTCGCGAACCGTCCCGTTTGTCAGCAAAGCGACCGGGGTCCCCCTCGCAAAGCTCGCAGCGGCGGTCATCGTCGGGAGGACACTGGACGATTTGAGCCTTCCCGATGAGCTTCCCGTCGCCGGGGTGGCCGTAAAGGAGGCAGTCTTCCCCTTCACGAAACTGCCCGGCGTGGATACAGTGTTGGGTCCGGAAATGCGGTCCACCGGCGAAGCGATGGGGCTGGCCGACAGTTTCGGGATGGCGTTCGCCAAGGCGCAGATCGCGGTGGAAGGGAGCCTGCCGCTCGAGGGCACGATCTTCGTCACGGTGAATGACCACGACAAGCCGACGGTGCTGCCGATCGCCCGCCGCTTCCACGAGCTGGGGTTCCGGATCCTGGCGACGGAGGGGACCGAACGCTATCTCCGCGGCCGTGGCGTGCCGGCGGAGCGCGTGCTGAAGGTGCACGAGGGGCGGCCCAACGCGATCGATCTGATCGTGTCGGGGGAGGTGCAGCTCCTGATCAACACGCCGCTGGGGAAGTTCACGCAGGTGGATGACTACGCCATCCGGCGCGCCGCGCTGGTGCATCGGGTGCCGTACACCACGACCATGTCCGCGGCGAGTGCCGCGTGTGATGCGATCATTGCGCTCCGCAGCCGGACCGGGAGCGTCAGGAGCTTACAGGAATGGCACGAAAAAGCGAACGGCGAAAAAGCGGCGCCCGCCGGGCAGCAGACCGCGGCGGCAAGCGCGTAGCCAAGGCGGCCCCGGCCGCTCCGGCGCCCGCGCCCAAAATCAAGTTCCGCGGCAAGCTGCTCGAAAACGAGCCGTTGGCGCGCTACACCACGTGGCGCATCGGCGGCCCGGCGCGCTACCTCGCCCTGCCCGCCGACAGTGAGGATGTGGTCCGCGCGCTCGAGCTGGCGCAGGATCGCGGCCTGCCCTGGGTCGTGCTGGGGTTGGGCTCGAACGTCCTCGCGAAGGACGGCGGCTTCCCCGGCGTCGTGATCCGGATGGGGAAGGGCCTGGACCGCTTCGAGATGAAAGGCGCGACCGCAATCGTCGGCGCGGGGATGCCGACGCCGATTCTGGCACGGCGGACCGCCGAAGCCGGATTTGTCGGCGTGGAGCGGTTTGTGGGGATTCCCGGCACCGTGGGCGGCGGCATTTTCATGAACGCGGGCTGCCATGGCGCGGAATTCGCCGAGATCGTGACCGAGGTGACCGTGATGGATCCGCGCGGCAAGGTCAAACAGCTGTCGCGCAAGCAGATCTCGTTCAAGTACCGCTCGTCCAATCTGGAGGGCATCGTCCTCGAGGCGAAGCTGGTGCTCGGCGAGGAATCGCCCGCCAAGCTGAAGGAGCTGCAGGCGAAGCTGTTCCGCTGGCGCAAAGCGGGCACGCCGTTCGACCAGCCCTGCTGCGGCTCGACGTTCACCAACCCGAGCGGGACCAAGACCGCCGGCATGCTGATCGACGAGTGTGGTCTCAAGGGCTTCACGATCGGCGGCGCGCAGGTCTCCACGCTCCATGCCAACTACATCATCAACAAGGGGACCGCGACCGCCGCCGACGTCCTCAAGGTGATCGATCACGTCCGCAAGACGGTCGCGAAGAAGACGGGCATCACTCTGGAGCTCGAGTGCAAGATCATCGGGGTGTAAACTATTTCGCGCACGAATCCAGCTACATCGATGACGGGGCGGTGATCGGGAACGGCACCAAGATCTGGCACTTCTCGCATGTGATGCCGGGCGCCGTGATCGGCGAGCGGTGTAACCTCGGCCAGAACGTCGTCGTGATGCCGGGGACCAGGATCGGCAACAACGTCAAGATCCAGAACAACGTGTCCATCTACGAGGGCGTCGAGCTGGAAGACGACGTCTTCTGCGGTCCCTCCTGTGTCTTCACCAACGTCATGAACCCGCGCAGTCACGTGCCGCGCAAGAACGCATACCGGCGCACGCTCGTGAAGCGCGGCGGCTCGATCGGTGCCAACGCGACGATCGTGTGCGGCGTCACGCTGGGCGAGTATGCGTTCATCGGCGCGGGCGCCGTCGTGACGTCCGACGTCCCGCCCTATGGGCTCATGGTCGGCGTGCCGGCGCGACGCGTCGGCTGGATGTGTCAGTGCGGCGAGCGGCTCCATACGAGCGCGGGACGTGCGGCGTGCGGCGTGTGCGGGGCCACCTACGAAGAGTCGGGGGGAATACTCCGTCAAACGACCGCCTCTCGGGCGCGGGCGGGTGCGTCGTGACCGTCCCCATGCTCGATCTCGTGGCGCAGTTCGCGACCATCAAGGACGAAGTCCTGCCCGCGATGATGCAGGTCATCGAAACACAGCAGTTCATCATGGGATCGTCGGTGCCGCAGCTCGAGGCCGAGATCGCGCGACTGTCGCATGCCAGGCACGGCATCGGCTGCGCGAGCGGCACGGACGCGCTGCTCTTGCCGCTCAAGGCGCTGAATCTGCAGCCCGGCGACGAAGTCGTTACGACGCCGTTCACGTTTTTCGCGACGGCGGGAACGATTCACAATGCCGGCGGCACGCCCGTCTTCGTGGACATTCAACCCGACACCTTCAACATCGATCCCGCCGCCGTGAAGCGGGCGATCACGCCGCGGACCCGCGCGATCATGCCGGTGCATCTCTACGGCCAGATGGCCGACATGCTCGAGCTGATGGCAATCGGGCGGCCCTTGGGCGTGAAGGTGATCGAGGACGCGGCGCAGGCCATAGGTGCGCGGCGCAAGATGGACGGCGAGTGGCGCGCGGCGGGGGAGCTGGGCTGGGTAACCGGCTACTCGTTCTTCCCGAGCAAGAACCTCGGCGCCTGGGGCGACGCCGGCATGATGGTCACGTCCGACGACGCGACCGCCGACCGCCTCAAGAAGCTGCGGTTGCACGGCGGCGCCAAGCAGTATCACCACGACGAAGTCGGCACCAATTCGCGCCTGGATACGCTGCAGGCCGCCGTGTTGCTGGCGAAGCTCCCGCATCTGGCGCCATGGTCCGCCAAACGGCGTGAGCACGCCGCCTACTACACCAGGGCGTTTGCGGACATTCCCCAGGTGAAGCCGCCCGTCGTCGATCCGGCCAACGAGCACATTTTCCATCAGTACACGCTGCGCGCCGAGCGCCGCGATGGTCTGCAGGCGCATCTAAAGAAGGAAGGGATCGGCCACGCGGTGTATTATCCCATCCCGCTGCACCGCCAGCCGTGCTTCGCGCATCTCGGCTACAAAGCGGGGAGCCTGCCGCAGGCGGAGCACGCCTCCCGCGAAGCGATCTCGCTGCCGATCTATCCGGAGCTCACGCGCACCCAGCTCGACCGGGTGATCGATGCGATCCGCGGATTTTATCGGTGAAGCGGCTCAAGGTCGGCGTAGTCGGCGCCGGCGCCTGGGGGCGGAATCACGTCCGGACCGTCGCGGGCCTGGCCGATGCCGAGCTGGCGGCCGTCTGCGACACCGACGCCAAGGTGCGCGAGCGGGTATCACGGCAATACCCGGCGGCGCTGGTGACCGCCGAGATCGCGGCGCTGCTCGGGGCGGTGGACGCCGTCATTGTGGCGTCCCCAGCCGCCACACATGCGACGGTTGCGCACCAGGCGGTCGAGGCCGGCAAGCCGGTGCTGGTCGAGAAGCCGTTCGCGCTCAGCGTACGCGATGCCGAGGCGGTGGCGCGGCGCGCGGCCGAGAAGGGCGTGCCCGTGCTGGCCGGGCATCTCCTCGTCTACCATCCCGCGGTCGAGCGGCTGCGCGCGATGGTGCAGCAGGGAGAGCTCGGCAAGCTATTCTATCTGTATGGGCTGCGCGTCAACTTGGGGCAAATTCGGAAGGACGAAAACGCGCTGTGGAGCTTCGGGCCGCATGACGTATCCGTGGCACTGTACTTGCTCGGTGAGCAACCGGTACGGGTCGCTGCGCACGGTAAAAGCTATCTGCAGCCCGCGATCGAGGACGTGGTGTTTCTCACGATGGAGTTCGCGAGCGGAGTGCTCGCGCACGTCCAAATGTCATGGCTCGATCCCCACAAGGAACGGAAGTTGACCGTGGTGGGCGCCAAGCAAATGGTGGTCTTCGACGACATGGAGCCGCGCGAAAAGCTGCGAATCTACGACAAGGGCGTCGATCGTCCTCCCGAGTACGGCTCGTTCGGCGAAAGCCTGGCGATTCGCGAAGGTGATATCTTCATTCCTCGTATCCCGGCCGTGGAACCCTTGGCGGCCGAGCTGGCGCATTTCGTCCGCGCCGCCCAGGGCCGTGAAGCGCCGCGCGCCAGCGCCGAGGACGGCGTCCAGGTCGTCCGCGTACTGGAAGCGGCGTCGCGCTCGCTGGCGCGGGGCGGCGCCCCGGAGGCTCCATGACGGCGACTGCCGCTGTCCCCACCGCGGTCGACACGCTTCTCGCGAAAGCGAAGGACCGCACGGCCATCTTCGGCGTGGTCGGCCTCGGCTACGTCGGACTGCCGCTCGCGATGGAGCTGGTGCGCGCGGGATATCGCGTCCTTGGCGTCGACGTCAACCCGCGCGTCGTCGACTCGTTGAACGCGGGGCGCTCCCACATTCAGGACGTTGCGGCCGCGACGGTGGCGGACGCGATCCATGCCAAGAAGTTCTCCGCCACCGCCGATCTGTCGCGTCTCAGCGAGCCCGACGTCATCTCCATCAGCGTGCCGACGCCGCTGTCCAAGACCAAAGATCCCGACGTGAGCTACGTGCTCGCGGCGACCGAGTCGGTGAGGCGCGCGCTGCGCAAGGGTCAGCTGGTCGTGCTCGAGTCCACCACGTATCCCGGCACCACGCGCGAGCTCATGCTGCCCGCGCTCGAATCGACCGGTCTCAAGGTCGGTGCGGATTTCTTCCTGGCGTTTTCTCCGGAGCGCGTCGATCCGGGCAACGAGCGGTTCACCACGCGCAACACCCCGAAGGTCATCGGCGGGATTACGCCGGCCTGCCTGAAGGTGGCGACGGCGCTGTACCAGCCGGCGATCGACACGCTGGTGCCGGTGTCGTCGCCGGAAGCCGCCGAGCTGGTGAAGATCCTCGAGAACACGTTCCGCAGCGTCAACATCGGGCTCGTGAATGAGATGGCGATCGTCTGCGACAAGCTGGGCGTCGACGTGTGGGAAGTCATCGAGGCCGCGTCCACCAAGCCCTTCGGCTTCATGAAATTCACGCCGGGGCCGGGCGTCGGCGGGCACTGCATTCCCCTGGATCCGCACTACCTCGCCTGGAAGATGCGGACGCTCAACTACAAGACCCGCTTTATCGAGCTGGCCGGGGAGCTCAACGCCGAGATGCCCGAGTTCTGGGTCGGGAAAGTCGTCGACGCGCTGAACGAGCAAGGCAAGGCGGTCCGCGGCAGCCACGTCCTGCTGCTGGGGGTCGCGTACAAGCGAAACATCGACGACATCCGCGAGAGTCCGGCACTCGACGTCATCCGGCTGCTGCTGCAGCGCGGTGCCGACGTCTCCTATCACGATCCGCACGTCCCCGTTCTGAAGGACGACGGCATCGCCCTCACCTCCGTGCCGCTGACCGCGGAGACGCTCAAACAGGCCGACTGCGTCATCATCGTGACCGATCACGCGGCGGTGGATTACAAGCTGGTCGCACGGCACGCCCGCACGACCGTCGACACGCGGCACGTGTTGCCCAAGGCGGGCTCCCGCGCGTGAAGGTCGCCGTCGTCGGCACGGGATACGTTGGTCTGGTTGTCGGCGCCTGTCTCGCGGAGACGGGAAACGACGTCGTGTGTGCCGATCTCGATGCCGCCAAGATCACCAGCCTCAAGAGCAACAAGCTGCCGATTTACGAGCCCGGGCTCGAGCCGCTGGTCACCCGTAATCAGCGCGGGGGGCGTCTCGAGTTCACCACGGAGGTGGGGGCTGCGGTGGAGCGCTCCGACATCGTGATCATCGCGGTCGGCACGCCTCCCGATGAGGACGGCTCCGCCGACCTGCAGCACGTCCTGGCGGTGGCGCGCACGATCGGCCAGCACATGAACCGGCCGAAGACGATCATCACGAAGAGTACCGTCCCGGTGGGCACGGCCGAGAAGGTTCGCGCCGAGGTCGCCAGGCATACCACAACCCCGTTCCACGTCTGCTCGAATCCCGAATTCCTGAAGGAAGGCGCGGCGGTCGAGGACTTCATGAAGCCGGACCGCGTGATCCTGGGCGTCGACTCGGCCGAGTCGGCGAAGGCTCTGGAGGAGCTGTACGCGCCGTTCGTCCGCACCGGCAATCCGCTCATCTTTATGGACCTGCCTTCGGCGGAAATGACCAAGTACGCCGCCAACGCGATGCTGGCGACGCGGATTTCGTTCATGAACCAGGTGGCCCGGCTGTGCGAGGCCGTCGGCGCCGACGTCACCCTCGTGCGCAAGGGCATCGGCACCGACCGCCGCATCGGGCCGGCGTTTCTGTTTCCCGGGCCCGGCTACGGTGGCTCGTGTTTCCCCAAGGACGTGCAGGCGTTGCTGCGGATGGGAGAGGCACGGCACGTGCCGCTCGACATCCTGACGGCGGTCGAGGCGGCGAACGAGCGGCAAAAACGGCTGTTGTTCGAGAAGTTGGGGCGGCATTTCGAGGGCAACCTGAACGGCCGGGCGGTCGGCGTGTGGGGCCTCGCGTTCAAGGCAGAGACGGACGACGTGCGCGAGAGCCCCGCGCTCGTGCTGGTCGAGGCGCTGCTGGCCGCTGGCGCCACGGTGCGCGTGCACGACCCCGCCGCGCTCGAAACGGCGCGACGGCAACTCGGCGACCGCGTGACCTATGCCGGGCAGGCCGTCGACGTGCTCGCGGGCGCCGACGCCTTGGCCATCGTCACCGAATGGCTCGAGTACCGTAATCCCGACTTTTCCAGGATGCGGCAGCTGATGCGGCGCCCCCTCATCGTCGATGGCCGCAACCTCTACGACCCCGACCGCCTCGCCAGACTCGGGTTCACCTACGACAGCATCGGCCGCCGCCTGGCATGCGCGTCCTCGTAACCGGCGCCGGCGGTTTCCTGGGGTCCCACCTGTGCGATCGGCTGCTCGCGGCCGGTCACACCGTGGTGGGGATGGACAACTTCCTCACCGGAACGCCCGCCAATCTCACGCACCTCGACAGCCACGCCCGTTTCAAGCTCCTCCGCCACGACGTGTCGATGTTCATCGACGTCCCCGGACCCCTGGACGGCGTCCTCCACTTCGCGAGTCCAGCGAGCCCGATCGACTACCTCGAGCACCCCATTCCCACCCTCAAGGTCGGCGCACTTGGCACGCATAACAGCCTTGGCCTCGCGAAAGAGAAAGGCGCCCGCTTCCTGCTCGCGTCGACGTCAGAGGTGTACGGCGACCCGCTGGTGCATCCCCAACCCGAGTCGTACTGGGGCAACGTCAATCCGGTGGGGCCGCGGGGTGTGTATGACGAGGCCAAGCGCTTCGCCGAAGCGATGACGATGGCGTACCATCGCTACCACAAGCTCGACACGCGCATCGTCCGCATCTTTAACACGTACGGGCCGCGCATGCGCCCGAACGACGGACGCGTCGTGTCGAATTTCATCGTGCAGGCGCTGCGCGGCGAGCCGCTCACCGTGTACGGTGACGGGTCGCAGACCCGCTCCTTTTGTTACGTGGACGACCTGATCGAAGGGATCCTGCGGCTGTTCGAGCGCGGCACCGCTGACCCGACCAACATCGGGAATCCGCACGAGTTCACCGTCCGGCAGCTCGCGGAGCGAGTGCTGGCGTTGACCGGCAGCAAGAGCACGATCGTCCAGCGGCCGCTGCCGGTGGATGATCCGCAGGTGCGCCAGCCCGACATCACCCGCGCGCGCGTTACGTTGGAGTGGGAGCCGCAGGTGGCGCTTGAGGAGGGTTTGCGCCGCACGATCGAGTACTTCCGGACCGTCGTGGCCCGGGAGAGCGCCCGCGTTTCGTGATGGCGCGCTACCTCGTCACCGGAGCCGCGGGCTTCATCGGCTCGCACCTCTCCGAGGCCCTCATCGCGCGGGGCTCCCAAGTCACCGGGGTCGACAACTTCGATGCGTTTTACGCGCGCGAGGTAAAGGAGCGCAACCTCGCCGGCCTGCGCAAGCTTCCCGGCTTCCGGTTCGTCGAGGCCGACGTCGCGCGCGATCCGGTGCCGCTGGACGGCGTCGACGCGGTCATTCATCTCGCGGCGAAGCCAGGCGTGCGGCCCTCGCTCGAGGATCCCGGCTCCTACATGGAAGCGAACGTCACGGCGACTGCACGCCTGATCGACGCGGCGCGGCGTGTCGGGTTGAACCGCATCGTCTTCGGCTCCTCATCGTCCGTGTACGGCAATGTCACGCCGGCCCCGTTTGCGGAGAACACGCCGGCCGTCTCGCCCATTTCGCCGTACGCCGCCAGCAAACGCGCGGGAGAATTAGTGGCCCATGCCTTCGCGCAGCTGTACCCGCTCAAGATCATCTGCCTGCGATTTTTTACCGTCTACGGCCCGCGGCAGCGTCCCGATCTGGCGATCCACACGTTCACCGATCTGATCGCCCGGGACCGGCCGGTGCGGATGTATGGGGATGGGTCGAGCGAGCGCGACTACACCTATATTACCGACTGCGTGGACGGCATCCTGACCGCGCTCGACTGGACCGCCCGTGCCGCCCCGGGGACGATCGAGACGGTCAATCTCGGCGGTGGCGAGCGCGTCCGGCTCGACCGGCTGATCGCGCTCATCGCCGCCGCGCTGGGCCGGGCCGCGCGCATCGAGCGCCATCCCGATCAACCGGGGGACGTGCAGTTGACGGACGCCGATCTCGCGCACGCCGCCGCTGTGCTGGGCTTCCGGCCGCGCGTCGGGATTGAGGAAGGCATCCGGAAATTCGTCGACTGGTACGAGGAGGTTCATGGACGTCAGTCCCGAGCGTCTCGTCGCGCAGGCTAACGAACGCTTTCAGCTGCAGGACTATTACGGCGCGATTCATCTCCTGGAGGAGGTCGTCGCGACGGGCCGCGCATTTGCGGACGCCCATCACCTGCTGGGACTTTCGTATTCCCTCGCGGGGCAGCCCGACAAGGCGCTGCAGCAGCTCGATCGGGCGCTCGCCCTCAACCCCAACTACATCGAGGCATTGATTCATCGCGCGCTCGTGCTGAACGAGCTGGGCCGCGAGGAAGAAGCGAACGTGGTGTTGCGGCGCGCCCGCCAGGTCGGCTCGGAGCGGCGTGCCGGATTCCACGGCCACATCGCGGCGAAGCTCGCGAATCAGCACGCATCGCTCGGCGAGGCGTACCTCGAAGCGGGCGGGCTGAACGAGGCGATCGCCCAGTACGAGGCCGCGCTGGCACTCGGGCCGGGGTTCCACGACCTGCGGTACAAGTTGGGCCGGTTGTTGCTCGAGGCGGGACGCGCGCTCGATGCCCACGAGCATTTCCAGACAATCGTGCGCGAGCGTCCCTCGTTCCTCGACGCCGCCGCGATGCTGGGATTGGCCTGCTATCTTGCCGGCGACGGACTGGCGGCGCGCGCGGTCTGGGAGGAGTTGCGCGCGCGGCGGCCCGAAGATCCGCGGGTGGAAGCCTACCTCGCGCTCCTGTCCCGCTCCGACATCCCCGCCGCTCCGAATCCGGTGGCTGCCGGCGCGGCGGATGAGGCGGCGCCCCGAAAGAAGAAAAAGAAGTGAGACGGCTGACGCTGCTGCTGTCGTTCATCCCGCTGGCCTGTACCGGTTCCGCTGCCAATCATGAAGAGCTTGGCGACCGCGCGTACGCAGCGGGCTCGTACGCCGACGCGCTGGCCGAGTACCAGCTGGGGCGCCAATCGAACTCGGGGAACGCGACGCTGCTGGCCAAGGTCGGGGCTGCCGCCATGCATGCCGAAGACTACGAGCTGGCGGCCGAATCCTACCGCGCCCTGGCGCGCCGCGACCGCTCGCGCGCGGATGAAGCCGCCGACGGCCTCGATCGAGTGGCGCGGGCGGCGCTCGCCGCGAACGACCGCACGGCCCTGGCCAGCGCGTTGACGGGACTGCGCGAGGTTGCGCCGCGGCGGCCCCTGGGCCGCTACGTCGTGCTGGCCGCTCTCGACGCGGTCGACCGCGGCGATACCGCGGAGGCGCGCGCCCTGTTGCCGGTCGCCGCGGCGTCGGCGGTCGACGCCGCCCGCGCGGACTCGCTACTGTTCGTCTACGGCATGACGCTGGTGCGGGTCCGAGAGTGTAGTACGGCCGTGGCCGTGTTTGAGGGAGTGATCCGGCGGCAGCGGGCGCCCGCCGTGGTCGAATCGGCGCGCGAAGGGCTTGGGCTCTGCGCGTTGGTCGAGGGGCAGATCGCGCTGCAGCAAGGGCGCCCCGCGGACGCCGAGGGGTGGTTCCGGCGGGCGACGGCTCCTGGTGCATCACCGGACGTGGTGCGGGGCGCGTTCCTCGGCCTGGGCGATGTCCGGCTGGCGCAAGGCGACGTGCCCGGAGCCATGGAGAGCTATCAGCAGGCCCTCGCCGGCGGGACGTCGGGCGACACGATTTCACAACGCGCGCAGGAAAAGCTGAACGCATTAGGAAAGGCCGAACCGGAATGAGGATGGGACGAAGGCTCGACGCGCTGATGCTCTGCCTGGTGCTGGGGGGGTCGGCCGCTTGCCACCACGGCCGGCCGCGCTCGGCGGCGGCGGCCGTGGCGCCTGACGTCGATCTCGAGCGCGCCCTGCGGCTGTTCCGCCGCGGCGATTTCCGCCATGCCCAGGTCCTGCTCCAGCGCACGACCTTCGAATTCGGCCCCGGCGCACCCGAGTTGGCGCAGGTGCGCTACTACCTCGCCGAATGCTACTTCCAGCTGGGAGATCAGGTCCAGGCTGCGGCGGATTTCCGCAAGGTCGCCGACGAGTTTCCCATGACGGAATACGCGCCGCTGGCGTTGCTGCGAGCCGGGGACGCCAACCTGCGGCTGTGGCACCGGCCGGAGCTCGATCCCACGTACGGCGAGACGGCGTTGGCGATTTACCAGGAGCTCGCCGGCCGTTATCCCGACACTGACGCTGCGGCCCGCGCCCGGCCCCACGTGAAACGCCTGGAGAATCAGTTTGCGGAAAAGACGTACAAGACGGGAATGTTCTATCTGCGTCGCAAGGCATTCGACTCCGCGATCATCTACTTCAAGGACGTGATCGCGAACTATCCCAATGCGCAACGCGCGCCTGACGCGTTGCTGCGGCTGGTGGACAGTTATCGCGCGATCGGCTACAAGCAGGAGGTGCAGGAGACCTGCGAGCACCTCCGTCGGTTCTATCCGAACGCGACGCGTCTGGACCGCAGCTGTCCCGCGGCGGCTGATTCCAGCGGCACGTCCTCGACGCCTTCCACCCCGTCCTGAGCGGCGTGCCCGGGGGGAGCGGGGGCGGGGGGGAGGCGCTGTTCGGGGGCTCGTTTGACCCCGTGCATGTGGCACATTTGATCGTGGCGGAGGCGGCGGCGGATGCACTGAGCTGCGCCGTGCGCTTTCTCCCGGCCCGCGAGCAACCCCTCAAGGGCGGGGCTCGCGCCGGCCATGAGGCGACGCCGGAGCAGCGGGCCGAAATGCTGGATCTGGCGGTCGCTGGGAACTCCCGGTTCGGGGTGGAGCGGGTCGAGCTGGGCCTGCCGAGGCCCTCGTATACCGTCCGGACGCTGCGGGCGTTGCGGGAGCGGGAGCGGGGGAACCGGTTCACGTTATTGCTGGGGGCGGATGCCGCCCACGATCTCGCGGAGTGGTGGGAAGTCGAAGCGCTTCCGGAACTTGCCGACATCGTCGTCTTCGCCAGGCCCGGCGCCAGTGTGGTGCGTCATCCGCTCATCAAGCGGGTTATCCCTGTGCCCTCGATCGACCTCTCCGCCACGCAGGTGCGTGAGCGCGTCAAGCAGGGGCGTTCCATTCGATATTTAGTGCCCGACGCGGTGCGCGAGTACATCGCCGCCCACGGGCTTTATCGGTAGGGTGTAATGGCCAATCGGTGGTTCACCAAGATCTTCGGGACGCGGTTCAACCGCGAGCTGAAGCGTATCCAACCGATCGTGGATGCGATTCTCGAGCACGAAGTGCGCCTCAAGGACATCGGGAACAGCGAGCTGCAGGCGCAGACCGGCAGGTTCCGCGAGGTGATCGCGCAGCGCACGGGTGAGCGGCACAGTGAAGTCGAACGCCTGAAGCAGGCGAAGCACGACTGTCCCGATCCCGTCGAACGCGCCAATCTGAACGACCAGCTGCGCACGGCGGAGCAGAACTTCGCTACGGAGCTGCAGCACACGCTCGACGATCTGCTCCCCGAGGCGTTCGCGACGGTGCGTGAAGCATCGCGCCGCCTGCTCGGCAGCGAGGTCATGGTCACCGGCCACGCGATGAAGTGGGACATGGTCCCCTACGATGTGCAGCTGATCGGCGGGATCGTGTTGCATCAGGGCAAGATCGCCGAGATGGCGACGGGCGAGGGCAAGACGCTCGTCGCGACGTTGCCGCTCTATCTCAACGCGCTCGCCGGCCGCGGCGCGCACCTGGTCACGGTCAACAACTACCTCGCCCGGCGTGACTCGCAGTGGATGGGCCATCTGTTCACCTGGCTCGGCCTGACGGTGGGATGCATCGATGACACACAGCCCGGCAGTCCGGAGCGCCGGACGGCCTACTCCTGCGACATCACGTACGGCACCAATAACGAGTTCGGATTCGATTACCTGCGCGACAACATGGTAGGGACGCTGGAGCAGCGGGTGCAGCGTGGGCACGTCTACGCGATCATCGACGAGGTCGATTCGATTCTGATCGACGAGGCCCGCACGCCCCTCATCATCTCCGGCGCCGTAGGCACCGAATCGGACGAGAAATACGCGCAGTACAACGCCCAGGTCGTGCAGCTCGTCCGCCGGCAGACCGCGATTGCGAACGATCTCGTCGCGCGCGGCGAGCCGCTGCTGGCGAGTGAAGATACGAACTACGAGGGCGCCAAGCTGCTCTACAAGGCGCAGCTCGGCATGCCCAAGAACAAGAAGCTCCTCAAGCTGCTCAACGAGCAGGGTGTGAAGCAGCTCGTGCAGCGCGTCGAGCTGGATCGGCTGGCCGACCGCAAGCTCCCCGCCCGCGATCAGAAGATGCGGGACATCGAAGACGATCTGTATTTCGTGATGGACGAGCGCGGCCGCTCGGTGCACCTGACCGACAAAGGCGTGGAGACGATGTCGCCGCAGGATCCGACGCTGTTCGTCGTCCCGGACATCTCGCACGCGGTGCACGAGCTGGAGCACGATTCCGATCTCTCGCCCGCGGAGAAGATCGAGCGACGGCGCGCGGTCGAGGCCGAGTATGCGGCGAAGAGCGAGACGCTGCACATCATCCACAAGTTGCTCCAGGCCCATGCGCTCTACGAGAAGGACGTGGAGTACGTGGTGCAGGACGGCCAGGTCTTCATCGTGGACGAGTTCACCGGCCGGCTCATGCCCGGGCGGCGCTGGTCGGACGGCCTGCACCAGGCGGTCGAGGCAAAGGAAAGTGTGGCGGTACGCGAAGAGTCACAGACCCTCGCCACGATCACGATCCAGAACTATTTCCGGATGTACGAGAAGCTCGCGGGCATGACGGGCACCGCGGAGACGGAAGAGACAGAGTTTCACGACATCTACAAACTCAACGTCGTGGTCATTCCCACGAACCGGCCGGTCCGGCGCGTGGACAAGCACGACCTCGTCTACAAGACGCGCAAAGAGAAGTACGACGCGATCATGGAAGAGGTCGAGCGCCAACATAAGCGCGGCCTGCCGGTGCTGGTCGGAACGACCAACGTCGAGGTCTCGGAGACACTGGCCCGTTTGCTGAAGCGGCGCGGGCTCAAGCACGAAGTCCTGAACGCGAAGTACCACGAGCGCGAAGCCGAGATTGTCGCGCAGGCGGGACAACCCGGCTCGATCACGATCGCGACGAACATGGCCGGCCGCGGCACCGACATCAAACTCGGGCCCGGCGTCAAGAAGTGTCAGGTATGCGGGATCAAGTCGCGCGAGGCGCCGTTCGGCCAGCTGCTGGAGAAGCCCGACCTGACTCCCCCGCAGATCAAGGAGCTCAAGTGCAACGAGGATCCGCCCTGCGGCCTCGTCATCATCGGCACGGAGCGCCACGAGGCGCGCCGCATCGACCGTCAGCTGCGGGGCCGGTCCGGACGTCAGGGTGATCCGGGGCAGAGCGTCTTCTACATGTCGCTCGAAGACGACCTGATGCGTCTCTTCGGCTCCGACCGTATCGCGCGCATCATGGATCGCACCGGGGCCGAGGAGGGCGAGGTCATCACGCACCCCTGGGTGACGGCGGCGATCGGCCAGGCCCAGAAGCGCGTCGAGCTCCAGAATTTCCAGGCGCGCAAGAAGCTGCTGCAGTTCGACGACGTGATGAACAAGCAACGGGAAGTGATCTACTCACAGCGATTGTACGCGCTCGAAGGTGGGGAGGAGCTGAAGGCCGAGGCGCAGCGGATGATCGACAGCGCGATGGAGCAGCTCGCCGACGGCCTGATCGCCGACTACGACGATCCGGGGCAGTGGGACCGCGCGCTGATCGAGACGGAGCTGCTGCAGAAATTCATGGTGTCGATTCCTGGTGTGACCGATCCTGCGAAGGTCAGGACTCGCGATGAGCTGGTGCGGGCCGCGCAGGAGGCCGGCCGCACGGCGTTCCAGGAGAAGCTCGCGTACCTGCGCGACGTAGAGGCGAAGGCCGGCGCATCCAAGCTGGCCGAGCAGGCGCTGTCACACGTCACGCTCGGCGTGATCGACGAGAAGTGGAAAGATCATCTCTACGATCTCGATCAGCTGCGGGAAGGCATCTACTACCGGGCGTGGGGACAGAAGGACCCGCTCGTCGAGTACAAACAGGAAGCGTACGAGATGTTCGTCGGGCTGATGCACGATCTGCAAACGACGTTTGCCGAGCGGTGGCTCAAGCTGCAGATCGAGATCGGTCCTCCGCCCGGTCAGGGCGGTCAGCGCCCGCCGAGCCGCGGGGTCACGGGCCCGGCGGGTGGGCTGCCGGGCGCCCGCCGGCGCGAAACGCCGATGGTCGCGTCGAAACCTGCGGCCGATGGCCTCGTAACGGCCGCCGAGCCGCCGCCGTCGGCGCAGCGAGGTAGGGGCGTGGCCGAGCCCGCGTTTGCCGCCAATCCTTACGCCGGCGTCGGCCGCAACGATCCCTGTCCCTGCGGCAGTGGCAAGAAGTTCAAGAAATGCCACGGAGCAGCCCTGTAACGCGCTCGGATGGTACGAGGGTCTCAGCGGCATGGGGTTAGCTTCGCCCCCATGCCGCTGCGCCTTTCCGAGCACCTCGAACGCGACCGTCCGCGCGAGCGTTTCTGGGCTGTCGGCCCCGCCGCGTTGACGGGGCAGGAGCTCTTGGCCATTCTCCTAGGAACGGGGACACGTGGACAGGATGCCCTGGCCGTGGCCGCCGAGATCCTCGCCCGGGGAGACGGCTCCCTCAGGCGACTGGCCACCCGGCCCTGGGCGGAGTTGGCGCGCATACCCGGTGTGGGACGGGCCAAGGCCGCCCGGGTGGCGGCGGCGATCGAGCTGGGGCGGCGCGTGGGGGCTGAGGCGGAGCCGCCGCCCGAACGGATCCGGGGACCCGGCGATGTCCAGCGCTATTACGGGCTGCGGCTGCGCGACCTCGCGGTGGAAGAGTTCCATGTCCTCGCGCTCGGTAGCCAGAGCCAGATCCTGGCCGATCTGCTCATCACGCGGGGCATTCTGAACAGCTCATTGGTGCACCCGCGCGAGGTGTTCCGCGCGGCGATCGCAGAGGCGGCGGCGGGGATTATCGTGGTGCACAATCATCCGAGTGGCGATCCGACACCCTCGGCGGACGATCGCGCGGTGACGCGCCAGTTGGTCGATGCGGGGCGCGTGCTGGATGTGCCGGTGTACGACCATGTGGTGATCGGAGGAGAGCGGTACGTGAGTTTCGCGGAGGCAGGGCTGCTGTGACGAGTACGGTCCCCATCCTCGCACCCGAGCTGGCGAAGGCCGTCGCGGCGCAGCGCGACCGGCTCGACCTCGACGTGTTGTCGCGCGCCTACCGCATCAGCGCCCAGGCGCATCAGGGCCAGAAGCGCATGTCGGGCGACGACTTCGTGTCGCACAGCGTCGCCGTCGCGACGATTCTCGCCGAGCAGCAGATGGATACGACGACGATCGCCGCCGCGCTGCTGCACGACGTGGTGGAGGATTCCGACGTCACGCTCGAGCTGCTGCGCAAGGACTTCGGCAACGAAGTCGCCGATCTGGTGGACGGCCTCACCAAGATTTCGACGCTCACGTTCCGTTCGACCGCCGAGGAGCAGGCCGAGAACTACCGCAAGCTGCTGATGTCGGTCGCACGGGACGCGCGCGTGATCATCATCAAGCTCGCCGACCGGCTGCACAACATGCGCACGCTCGATCCGTTGCCGCCGGAGAAGCGCAAGCGCATTGCGCTGGAGACGCGCGAGCTGTACGCGCCGCTGGCGCATCGCTTCGGCATGGCCGGCGTGAAGGCGGAGCTCGAGGATCTGTCGTTCAAGTATCTCGAGCCGGACGACTACAAACAGCTGTCGCGGCACGTCAAGGCGAAGCGGGTGGAGCGGGACCGGACCATCGAGCGGATGCGCGTGCCGCTGTCCGACGAGCTGCGCCGCGCCGGCATCGCGGGCTGGGAAATCGTCGGCCGGCCCAAGAACCTCTGGTCGATCTTCAAGAAGATGAAGAAGCGCGGCAAGCCGTTCGACGAGATCTACGACCTGCTGGCGGTCCGGGTGCTCGTCAACAGCATCACCGACTGCTACCACGTGCTGGGCATCATCCACCACACGTGGACGCCGCTGCAGGAGCGGATCAAGGACTACATCGCGAGCCCCAAGTCGAACGGCTATCAGTCCCTGCACACCACGGTGTTCGGGCCGGCCGGACAGCTGTACGAGATCCAGATCCGCACCCGCGACATGCACCGCACGGCGGAGTACGGTATCGCGGCGCACTGGCTGTACAAGGAGAACGGCAAGGGTGCCGACGAGCTCGATCACCATCTGTCGTGGTTCCGCCAGCTCATCGAGCTGCAGCAGGATGCGCACAGTCCGGAGGAGTTTCTCGAGTTCCTGAAGATCGACCTCTATCAGGACGAGATCTTCGTGTTCACGCCGCGCGGTGACGTGAAGCGGCTGCCCAAGGGCGCGACGCCGATCGATTTCGCCTTCATGGTGCACACCGAGGTCGGTCAGCATTGCAACGGGGCGCGGGTGAATGGCCGCATCGCGCCGCTGCACCGCGCGCTGCGCAACGGCGACACGATCGAGGTCCTCACGTCACCGCAGGCGAAGCCGTCCCGCGACTGGCTGGCGCACGTCCAGACGGGCCGCGCCCGCCAGAAGATCCGGCAGTGGATCAAGCAGGAGGAGCAGGAGCGCAGCGTGACGCTGGGACGGGAAATCCTGGCGCGTGAGGTGCGCCGCCGGCGGCTCGATTCGCCCACACCAGACCAGCTGGAGCAGGCCGCGCAGAAGCTGGGACTCGGCGCCGCCGAGCAGGTGGAGACGGCGATCGGCCGGGGAGACGTGCAGATCGGCCAGGTGATCAACGCGCTGTATCCCGACGTACCTGCGGACGAGCAGCACTCCCCCAAGCCGACGGCGTTCGGGCGGGTCATCGAGCGCCTGCGCCTGGGCCGGGGCATCAAGATTCACGGCGTCGAGGGGTTGATGGTGCGCTACGCGCAATGCTGCCAGCCCGTCCCGGGAGATCCGGTGGTGGGGTACGTCACGCAAGGGCGCGGCATCTCGATCCACCGCAATGACTGCCCCAACCTGCTCACGCTCTCGGGCGATGAAGAGCGTCGGGTGGAGATCGACTGGCGTGAGGTGGAGGGTGAGACGTTCGTGGTGCGCCTGGCGGTCAGCGGCGAGGACCGTCGCGGCCTCTACGCCGACATCTGCGAGGCCATCAGCGGCACCGGCACCAATATCCGCAGTGCGGAGCTGGCCTCCAAAGACGGCGTCGTCTTCGGGTCGGTGCTGGTCGAGGTCGAAAACCACACCCACCTGCACAAGGTCCTCAAGGCGGTCCGCAAAGTGAAGGGTGTGACGGAGATTGCACGGCGGGACTCGAGCGGTCCCGCTGAAGTCGTCGTCGGTTAGGTTTCTTTCCTATGCCTTTTGAGCTTGGTCCAGCCCCGCCGCCGGCGGGCGATCAGCCACGCGCCATTCGCGAGCTGAGCGCGGGCCTGCGCCGCGGCGACAAATACCAGACCCTGCTGGGCGTCACCGGATCGGGCAAGACGATGACGATGGCGCATGTCGTCGCCGACTTCGGCAAGCCCACGCTGGTGCTGTCGCACAACAAGACGCTCGCCGCGCAGCTGTACGGCGAGCTGAAAGCGTTCTTCCCGTCGAGTGCCGTCGAGTTCTTCATCTCCTACTACGACTACTACCAGCCCGAGGCGTACGTGCCGTCGACGGACACGTACATCGCCAAGGACTCGTCGATCAACGACGACATCGAGCGGCTGCGGCTGCGCGCGACGTCGAGCCTGATGGAGCGCGACGACGTCATCATCGTCGCCAGCGTATCGGCGATCTACGGCCTCGGCGATCCGGAGCTGTACAAGGAGCTGCTGGTGACCGCGCAGCAGGGCGAGACGCGGGGCCGCGACGCGCTGCTGGCCGATCTGGTGGCGGTGCAGTACCAGCGCAACGACGTCGGCTTCGAGCGCGGCACCTTCCGGGTGCGCGGCGATACGGTCGAGGTGTTTCCGGCCTATGACGAGCAGGCGGTGCGCATCGAGTTCTGGGGCGATGCCATCGAGCGCATCGCGAAGATCGATCCGCTCACCGGCAACGTCATCAAACAGATGGAACGGTCCGCGATCTATCCGGCGACGCACTTCGTCACCCAGCGGGCCACGATCGAGCGCGCCGTGTCGCGCATCAGAGCCGAGTTGGCGGAACGGCTGGCGGAGCTGCGGGCCCAGAACAAGCTGCTCGAGGCGCAACGACTCGAGTCCCGTACGCACTTCGACATCGACATGCTGATGGAGGTCGGTCGCTGTGCTGGCATCGAGAACTACTCACGCCTGTTCAGTGGCCGCCGGCCGGGTGAGCGACCGGCCTGCCTGCTCGACTATTTCCCCGACGACTATCTCTGCATCATCGACGAGTCGCACCAGACGCTGCCGCAGCTCGGCGCCATGTACGAGGGCGACCGCTCGCGCAAGCAGACGCTGGTGGACTACGGCTTCCGGCTGCCGTCGGCGCTGGACAACCGGCCGCTCCGCTTCGATGAGTTCATGGGGCTGGTGCCGCGCATGGTATTCGTCTCGGCGACGCCGGGGCAAGACGAGCTGCAGCTCTCGGGCGGCGTCATCGTCGAGCAGATCATCCGGCCGACCGGCCTCGTGGACCCGACCGTCGACATCCGGCCGGTGGCGGGGCAGGTGGACGACCTGCTGAGCGAGATCCGGCAGCGCGAGAAGAAAAACGAGCGGGTCCTGGTCACGACATTGACCAAGCGCATGGCGGAGGATCTCACCGACTATTTGCAACAGCACGGTGTCCGCGTGCGCTACCTGCATTCGGAAATCGACGCGATCGAGCGCGTCGAGATCATCCGCGGCCTCCGGCTCGGCGAGTTCGACGTGCTGGTCGGCATCAACCTGCTGCGCGAAGGGCTCGACTTGCCGGAAGTCTCACTCGTCGCGGTGCTCGATGCCGACCAGGAGGGCTTCCTGCGATCGGATCGCTCGCTGATCCAGACCGTCGGACGCGCGGCGCGCCACCTCAGCGGCAAGGCGATTCTGTACGCCGATCGCGTCACCGGCTCGATGGAACGCGCGTTGAGCGAGATGAACCGCCGCCGCGAAACACAGCTCGCCTACAACGTCGAGCACGGCATTACGCCGCGGTCCATCGTGAAATCGGTGGGCGACATCCGCTTCGTCACGCGTGTCGCGGATGCGCGAGTTGCGAAGCCCGGTACCGTTGTCCACCGGCCGGCCGACGAGAGCGAGCGCGAGACGCTCATCCGCATGTTGGAGCAGCAGATGCAGGCGGCGGCGGAAGAGTTGGATTTCGAGCTGGCGGCGGTGCTGCGCGATCAGCTTCTGGAGCTCAAGGCCGATGCGCCTGTCCGCGAGCGAGCTCAGCCGGTTCGGTGAGGAGCTCGGCGCCCAGCTCACCGCTCCTGCCGTCATCGGCTTGTCGGGAGAGCTGGGAACCGGGAAGACGACGCTGGTCCAGGCCATCTGTCGTGGCCTGGGAGCGCGCGCCCGCGCGACGAGTCCCACCTACGCCCTCGTCCATCACTACGACACAGGCGTAACGCCGGTCTACCACGTCGACTGCTATCGCCTGCGCCACCCCGATGAAGCGCGCGACCTCGGTTTCGACGACATGACGCGCGAGCGCGCGATCATCCTCATCGAATGGCCGGAGCGCGCGGGAACATGGGCGCCGCCGCTCGATCGGCATTTCCAACTATCCTACGACGTCGACCCGTCGCGACGGATGGTGGAAGAAACGGCGGGTGTGTGAGCAAGCCGTGGCTCGCCATCGACACCACCACGGACGTCGCGAGCGTTGCGCTCGGCACCTGGAGAGCCGGCGGGGGCAGCCACTCCAGCGGCGCCCGGCAACATGCCGCGCAAATCGTCCCGATGATCGCGCAGGTGCTCGGCGACACACGCGTCGACGAGCTCGAGGGCATTGTGGTAGGCGATGGGCCCGGCAGCTTCACGGGACTGCGGATCGCATGGGCGGCTGCCAAAGGCCTCGCCCACCAGCATCAGCTCCCAGTCCTCGCGGTGCCGACGCTGCATGCCGTCGCGTATGACAACGCCGCGGATAAGCCGAATCCCGTACTTGTCTGCTTCGATGCGTTGCGCGGACAAGTGTTCGGTGCGATTTATGCATTTCCCGCCGGCGGGCTCGAGACGCTCGTTGCCCCGGGGGTTTTCACCATAGCGGAGCTCGTCCAGATCGCTCCCGCTATTCCGACACTCGCATGCCTCGATGAGAGTGCCGGGAGGTACGCTCGGGAGATCGAGGATTGGATCGGCAGACCTCCGGTGGGGAGCGAGTCGCTGCGCGGAGCTGCTTGCGGACTGCTCGGCTTGGCTCCGCTCGTGGGGTATCCGGCCACCGCCGAACCTGTCTACGGCCGTCCTGCCGAAGCTCAGCTGAAATGGGAGAGCCGCCACGGGCGCCCCCTTCCGCATTCGTCCCGCTAAGCTCGCCGACGTACCCGCCGTGCACGCGATCGAGCAAGGAGTGTTTGCCGATCCGTGGTCCACGCAGGATTTCTCGGACTGCGTCGCTTCCGACGCCCTCTTTCTGGTCGCTGAGACCGGCGACACGATCGCCGGGTACGTTGTCGCGCTCGACGCGGCGGACGAAGGTGAGATCCTGAACCTCGCCGTCGCGCCTGCGGGCCGGCGTAACGGTTTGGGACGGGCGCTGGTCGAGGAGATCCTCGAGGCGTTGGTGGCACGCGGGGTCCGCCAGGTGTATCTAGAGGTCCGGGAATCGAACGCTCCGGCGCGCGCGCTGTATGCTGCGCAGGAGTTTCGGGAGGTGGGGCGCCGGAAGCAGTATTACCGGCGGCCGGTGGAGGACGCGATCGTGCTGAGACGTGATGCATAACTTCGGTACAAGTGGCGTATCTTTGATTGACAGAACGACTTGCGACTTATATAGTGTTGAGCACCCTTGGACCCACACCTGCATCATCGCTGGAGGTTGTTGTGAGCCGCAGTCTCAATAAGGTCATGATAATCGGGAACTTGGGTGCCGATCCCGAGGTGCGCAGCACGAATAACGGCTCCCGGGTGGCCACCCTCTCGGTGGCGACCAGCAGGCAGTGGACCGGCAACACCGGGGAAAAGCAGGAAAAGACGGAGTGGCACCGAGTTATCTGCTGGAATAACAAGGGATCCGGCCTGGCCGACATCGCCGAGAAGTACCTCAAGAAGGGCGACAAGGTCTATATCGAAGGCCGGATTGAGTATCGGACGTGGGAAGATCGCGAGAAGCAGACGCGCTACGTCACCGAGATCATCGCGCGTGAGTTGATCATGCTGGGGTCCAAAGGCGGAGCCGCTCCGGTGGGAGCGGGGGCTGTGAAGGGGGCCTCGGAAGCCGGCGGCAAAGCCCCAGAATCGCTCGACGCGTTCCCGGAGGCGCTGGATGAGGAGGACGACGATCTGCCGTTCTAACCACGCCGTAATACTGGCCCTGGCGGCGTTGCCGCTCATGTGGCGCGTCCTGCCGGCGCAGGACACCACGCAGGCGGTGCAGCAACAGGACACGACTCAAGCGGCCGCCGCTTTCCAGGGACAGGTTCCCACCAGTCACACGGTCTCACGCGGTGAGACGCTATGGTCCATCGCGCAGATGTACTTCAATGATCCGCTGCTGTGGCCGGAGATCTACCGTCTCAATACCGCCGTCGTCGAGGACCCGCACTGGATCTATCCCGGTGAGGTCCTGAATCTCTCGGAAATGCAGCTCGTCGCTCAGGGCGGCGACACGGTCGTGGCGGTGCCCCAGGACACGTCGGCGGCGGCCGCTGATACGGTGCGGGCTGCGCCCGGCGATACGATCGCCGCGATCGTGCCGCTCGACACGATTCCCGCCGATACCACACAGCTGATCGTCGAGCCGCCGCCGCCGACGCTGATCGAAACGAACGAAACGATCTTTGATCGCCGCCGCACGAACCGGCAGATCGTCCAGGACGTGCTGCGGGCGTACACGAATCAGCCGTACCACCCGCTGCGCGCCGGTGAGTTCTACGCGGCCGGGTTCTTGAGCGAGAGCGAGCGCCTGCCCTGGGGCACGGTCCTGGGCGGGACCGCCACCTCGGCGATTCCCCGTTTGTCCGATCGCACGTCCGCGACGACCTTCGAGGAAATCGCGATTCGGCCGCCGCGCAACGCCTCCTACCACGTCGGCGATTCGCTGCTGATTGCCCGTATCGATCGGACCGTCGAGTTCGGACGGTGGGGCGACGTCGTGGTGCCGCTCGGCATAGCCCGCATCACCGCGGTCGAGGACCAGCAGGTGCTGGCGGAGGTCGTCGCCCAGTACGGCCGGATTCACGACGGTGAGCTGGCGATGCCGCTCGAGCCGTTCCGCGACCCGGGGCAGGTGCGTCCCACGCCGGTCGAGCAGGGCCTCACCGGCAAACTGCTCGTCCCGCGCGATCCGCACCCGATCGCCGGAGCGCAGCAGTATTTCTTCATCGACAAGGGGCGCAGTGAGGGCGTCACCCCTGGTGACGTGTTCGAGATCGTCAAACCCGCGCAGGCGTACGCTGGAGCGGGGTCCGAAGTGGTGCGCGCCGTCATGATGATCGTGCACACGCGCGAGCATTCCGCCACCGGTCTATTGCTGCAGATCAGTCATCCGTTGCTGGATCAGGGTCTTCCGGTACGACTGATCAAGAAGATGCCCTCGTAAGGCGCGGAGGGGGCTCACCAGTGTGAGCCCCTCCGTAGCAAGTTTCAGCTGTGATCGTCACCCTCCACCTCGGTGTTCTCGCGCTCTACGGATTGGCGACGGCCCTCGTGCTGGCGCCGTTCATGGGGTTCCGGCCGGCGCCGCGCGCGCTGACCATCGCGCTCCCCTGCGCCGGGGCGGCGGTCCATGTCGTGGCGGTCTCGCAGCTCACGCTGGTAGGGCTGGGGCCGGCGCTGTCGATGCTGGCCCTCTGCCTGGTGCTGCTGCAGCTCGCGAGCGAGCGACTCCTGCGCGGTTCGGCGGTGTCCTTCTTTGCGGGACCCCTCGCCACGGGCCTCGTGGGCCTAGCAATCCTCAGCGGCCTGGCGCCCGGTGCGGGGGTTGCCGCCGGCCGCAACGCGTGGTTCGTGATGCACGTCGCATTGAGCGTGCTCGGGCTGGCGTTGCTGGCGCTCGCGTTCATCGCGGCGGCGCTCTATCTGCTGCAGTTCCGCGAGCTCAAGGCGCGGCGCTTCGGTCAGGTGTTCCAGCTCTTTCCGCCACTCGAACGGCTCGATCAGCTCAATCGCTTCGCGCTCGTCGCCGGGTTTCCGGCCTTGACCCTGGGTGTGCTCCTCGCGCTGGGCTACGGGGCGCGCTTCTCCGGCGGACTGCAGGTCGCGAAGGCGCAAGTGGTGTGGGGCATCTTCACCTGGGTCGTCCTGGGCTGGGCGGTATGGGTTCGCGTCGTGCGCCATTGGGCCGGTCGCCGCGCGGCGCTCGCGAGCATCGCCGGTTTCGCCGCCGTACTCCTCGTCTACGTCGCGCTCAAACTGACACAGCCGGGCGCCGAACGCTTCCTGTGACGGGTCATATGGAGATGGGGATCAAAGTCCTGGGCGTGAATCATCGCACCGCACCGCTCGAGGTACGGGAACGGTTCGCGCACGGTGCACACGAGGTGCCGGGCGCGCTGGCGCGCGTCATGGCGGCCGGTGCCGCCGGCGGCGTCCTGCTCTCTACCTGCAATCGCACCGAATTCTACCTGGTCGCCGATGACGAGCCGGCGCTCGAGACGGTCTGGTCACTGCTCGGCGAGCGGTTGGCGGCTGCGCCGCCGGGCGATGTCCGGGAGTACGGCTACATCGCCCGCGATCGTGAGGCGGTGCGTCATCTCTACCGTGTGTCGTCGGGTCTCGACTCGATGATTCTCGGAGAGTCGCAGATCCAGGGGCAGGTGCGGGAAGCGTGGGAGGCCTCGCGCGCCCAGGCGGGCCCCGTGCTGCACCGGTTGTTTCAGACCGCGCTGCACGTCGGCTCGCGCGTGCGGACCGAAACCGGTCTGGGTATCGGGACGGCGTCCGCCGCCTCAGCCGGAGTGGCCGTCGCGGGCAAGATCTTCGGAGACCTGGCCGGCCGGAGCGCGCTCATTCTCGGCGCCGGCGATATGGCCGAGCTGGCCGCCACGTGCCTCAGCGATCAGGGTGTTCAGATCACGTTGGTCGCGAATCGCACGCAGGAGCGTGCACGCGCCATCGCCGAACGGCTGGGGGGCCGTGCCGTATCGCTCGACGAAGCGTGGGCGCATTTTGCGACCACCGACATCGCGCTCTGTTCGACTGCGGCGCCGCACGCGGTCGTGACGTGGGAACGGGTCGGCGCCGTGATCGGCGCGCGCAGCGGGCGGCCGCTGTGCATCCTGGACCTCGCCGTTCCACGCGATGTCGATCCCGCGCTCGCGCAAATCGAGAACGTCTTCCTGTACGACGTGGACGATCTGCAAACCGTCGCCGCGCAGGCGACCGCACGCCGCCGCGATGAGATTCCGGCCGCCGAGCGCATCGTGGAAGAGGAAACGGACCTCTTCTGGGCGTGGTACGGCGGGCTCGGTGTCGTCCCGACGATCAAGGAGCTGCGCAGCCGGATGGATGAGGTGCGGGCAGCGGAGCTCGAGCGGGCGATGCGCCAGCTCCCGCATCTGGATCCCGAGACTCGAGCCCGCGTGGAGCAGTTCAGCGAGGCGCTGTTGAACAAGTTTCTGCATCACCCCACGATCGCGCTGAAGGCGGCGGCGGCAGAAGGCCGCGGCTACGGGCTGCTCGAGGCGCTGCGCCGCCTGTTCGGGATGGAGCCGCCGGCGTGACCAGACGCGTGCTCGTGACCGGCGGGGCAGGGTACATCGGCAGCATTCTGGTAGATCAGCTTCTGGAGCGCGGCTTCACGGTTGTCGTCCTCGATGATCTGAGCCGGGGGCATCGGGAGGCGGTGGCACGCGGCGCCGGCTTCATCCAGGGTGGAGTAGGAGATCGCGAGCTCGTCACGGCAGTGTTCGAACGCGAGCGCATCGACGCAATTATCCACCTGGCGGCCTTCGCGCTCGTTGCCGAGTCCGTTGCCCAGCCCCAGATGTATGCGACCAACAATGTGACGGCCGCCCGGGTACTGTTGGACGCGGCGGTTCGCGCCAACGTCCGCCGCTTTGTTCTGTCATCTTCGTGCGCGGTGTACGGTCATCCGGCGAAGATTCCGATAACGGAAGATTCGCCGCAGGCGCCGGTGAATCCATACGGCGAGACGAAGCGAGACTTCGAGCGGCTGCTCGCCGACGTCGGGCCCCGGAACGGCATGGAGGTGGTGAGTTTGCGCTACTTCAATGCGTCAGGCGCCACGGACCGGCTTGGCGAAGACCACGACCCGGAGACGCATTTGATCCCGAATGTGCTGGCGGCGGCGCTCGGCCGGCGCGGTGCGCTCGAGGTCTACGGCACCGATTATCCGACCGCTGACGGTACCGCAGTCCGGGACTACGTGCATGTCACCGATATTGCCGACGCGCACCTGCGCGCGTTGGATGTGCAGCTCGATGACCGCTCGGCCGTCGCGGTCAACCTCGGCACCGGTGCGGGCCGCTCGGTGCGGGAGGTCGTCGAGGCAGCGCGCCGCGTCACTGGCCGCCCGGTGCCCACCGTTGAGCGTCCGCGCCGTCCCGGCGATCCGCCGGAGCTGGTCGCCGCCATCGGGCGCGCAGCGTCGGTGCTCGGCTGGCGGGCAGCGCATTCGAGTCTCGAGGAGATTCTAGGTAGCGCCTGGCGCTGGCATCAAGCACACCCGCACGGTTACCGAGGAGGTTAGGTGCTGCTACAGGTCCGAGGGGCGATCCCCACGACACCGTGGGAGCTGGTCCTCACATCCAGCCGCGAGACGCAGTTCGTGCTGGGCGTGCTCGCCGTCTTTTCACTCGTATCGTGGTATCTGATCGTCCTCAAGTGGTGGCAATTCCGCCGCATGCGGCAGCTGGGCGACCACTTTCTGGCCGAAGTCGAGAAAGCCCCACGCCTGGAGGACGCGTATCACGCCGCGATGCGTCTGCCGCCGTCGCCCTATAACCGGCTGCTGCGCGAGGGCGTGCATTTCTTCTCCGAGCTGAAGCCCGGCAGTCTGAAAGCGCGCGCCTCCGCACCGGACGTTGCCGCCCTCTCTCCCGGGGCTACTACCGCGTTGACCACGACGCAGCTCGAGGCGTTGCGCATGGTGCTCGCCAAGGAAGTGGCGGCCGAGCGCGACATGGCGGCGCGCTTCATTCCCTGGCTGGCGACGTTCGGCTCCGTCAGCCCGTTGTTGGGCCTGCTCGGCACGGTACTGGGCGTGATGGACGCGTTCATCGGCATCGCGGTGGGCGGCTCCGGGAACATCACCGCCGTCGCGCCGGGCGTCGCGGAAGCGCTGGTCACGACCGTCGGCGGCCTCGCCGTCGCCGTGCCGGCGGTGATGGCCTACAACCTCTTCGTCAACCGGCTGGGCCTGTTCGCCGGTGAGCTCGAGGGCTTTGCCCAGGAGATCATCGGCACCTTGGCCCGCGAAGGACGGATCTGATGGCTGGACTACTCGGCGGCGGTGGCGGAGGCGGAGGAGGTCTCCGCGGGCACGGCGAGCTCCCGCTCAACGCCGACATCAACGTCACGTCGCTTGTGGACGTCGCGTTCGTGTTGCTTATCATTTTCATGATCACCGCACCCATCATGCAGGGCGGCGTCGACGTCCGCCTGCCGCGCGCGCAGGTGCGGGCCATTGAGCCGAAGCAAGGGCTCGTGGTGACCGTGGACAGTGACGGCAAGATCTATCTCGATCAGGCGGCGCTCTCCTACGATGACTTCCAGTCCACCTTTCCCGCCTTCGTGCGAACGAAACGGCCGACAGGGGTGTATTTGCGAGCCGACGGCCGTGTAGCGTATGCACGGGTCGTCCAGGTGCTTGCGGTCATTCGTGCTGCAGGCGTGCAGGATGTGGGACTCGTAGCCGAACCGGAGACGATCAACCGATGAGAGGACGCGGCCGCAACCCGGCCCCTGTAGGCATGGCGGTGACGGGCACACTGGTCGTACACGGGCTGGTGGGCGCGTTGCTGCTCGCCACACCGGCCGGCCGGACGCGGCTGCCGCCGACCTACCGCGTGCATCTGGTCGCCGCGCCCGCGGCCGATCTCGAGTCGCGGAAGGCGCCTCCAGCCTTCGACCGGCCGGCCGAGGAAAAGCCGGCGCCCATGCCCGCCGCCAAGCGCCCGCAGAGCACGGTTTCGCGCGCGCCGCCGCCGCCGACACGCGACCAGACGACGCGCGAGGCCGCGCCGCGTACGACGTCCACGACGCAGCCCCTGCCGGGTGAGCGTCCGTCCACCGGGAACGACGTCGCGACGGTGAGCACCGAGGGCGTCGCGTTCCCGTTCCCCGAGTATCTGCAGAACATCGTGTCGCAGGTGTTGCGCCGCTGGCAGCGGCCCGGCCAGAGCACGCCGCTCGAGGCGGAGGTGTCGTTCTTCGTGCATCGCGACGGTTCGGTCACGGACCTGACGTTCATCCGGCGTTCGGGCAATTTCTCGTTCGACCTGGAAGCACAGGGCGCGGTCGAAGAGGCAGGACGCTTCAAAGCGTTCGGCTCGCTGCCGGACGGGTGGCAGTCGGATGTGTTGTTTGTGCGGTTCTACTTTTCGGGACAACGACAGTGAGATCGGCGGATCGGCGGATCGGCGGATGGGTTTTGCGGATCATGGGCCTAGTTGCGCTCTTGCAATCCGCCCATCCGCCGATCCGCCTATCCGCCCAAGACACGACCGCCATCGACCGCGGCGTCCGCATCGGCATCATCTACCGGCCGGGTGTGCGGCCGGGGTTGGTGATGCTGCCACGAAAGGGGGGCGGTCTCGACTCCGTCCGCGCGATCGTCGCGCGCGACCTCGACTACAGTGATCGCTTCGAGGTGATCACGCTCCCGGGCGGCGACTCGATCCGGCTTGCGACGCCCGGCTCATCCGGCAGGACGACGGCAGGGAGCACGCGTCGTGCGACGGCGGCAACCGGCACGAGCGGCGGTGCTCAGGGCACCTCGCTCAATTACCCGCTCTACCAGGCGCTCGGCGCCGATTTCGCACTCGATGTCACCGCCGCCGGCGACACCACCGTCGCCACGCTGCATGACATCGCGGCCGCGAGTGTCCGCCGCAGCGTGCGCGCGCACTTGCCGCCGCCCGGTGATGCTGATTTCCGGCAGGCGGTGCATCGGCTCGCGGATCAGGCGCTGCAGGCGGCGCTCGGTACGCCGGGCATCGCGGCGACCCGCATCCTGTTCGTCAGAGATGGCAAGGTGTATCAGATCGATCAGGACGGCGCCGATATGAAGCTCGTCTCGTCCACCGACCGGCAGGCGATGTCGCCCGCCTGGGGCGCGGATGGCCGGCACTTCGCGTACATGGAATTTCAGGCGGGAAAGGGATGGCTCTATCTACAGGACATGGGGTCGGGGAAGCGGACGGCGGTTTCGACGACGGGGACCGCACTCGACTTCACGCCGGCCTTTTCGCCTGACGGGCAGACCATGGCGTTCAGCCGCGCGACGGAGGAAGGCACCGATCTCTACACGATTAACATCAAGAATAACTGTTGTTTACGCCGCTTGACCGTGGGACGCTTTTCAGACAACTTGTCCCCGACGTTCAGCCCTGACGGGCAGCGCATTGCGTTTGTCTCAACGCGCCCGGGCCTGCCGCAGATCTACGTCATGGCGGCAGACGGAACGGACCAGCAGTTGTTCGCGCCCTTCGATTACGGCGTGACCGGTTCGTCCAACGCTCCGGAGTGGTCGTCCGACGGGCAATCGGTGGCGTTTCACCGGGACGTGGCGGGCACGCTGCAGGTGTTCGTGTTGGACGTGCGTACGCGCACGGTCCGGCAGCTCACCTCAGTGGGGCGCAACGAAGATCCGACCTGGGCTCCTGACAGCCGTCATCTCGCCTTCGTTTCCGACCGGTCGGGCTACCGCCAGTTGTGGATCATCGATCTCGACACCGGCCGTATCCGGCCGCTGCTACAGCAGAGCGGCGCGCGGCTGCCGGCTTGGTCTCCACGGCTTTCGGAGGCTCCTTCTTCCACCCCCTGATCGGAGAGATAGGATGAAATCGGTATCGTGGCTCCTCGTGATCGGTCTCGGCGTTGCGGTCGCCGCGTGTCCCAGCAACCCACCGCCGCAGAATACGACGCCGGCGGTCGACACCGCGGCCGAGAACCAGCGGGTGCGCGATTCCATCGCCGCGGCACAGGCCGAAGCGGACCGCCTGGCCCGCGAGGAAGCGGAACGCATCGCGCGCCAGCGGGAAGCGGATTCTCTCGCCGCCCTCAGCCGCAACGCCGAAGAAGTGCGCAATATGCTCGCGGCGATGATCCACTTCGACCTCGATAAGTCGAACATCCGGTCGGATGACATGGGCGCGCTCGATCAGAAGGTCGCGATTCTTCAGGCGAACCCCGAGCTGCGGATCCGGATCGCGGGGCACTGTGACGAGCGCGGCTCCGACGAGTACAACCTCGCACTCGGCAATCGCCGCGCGCAGTCCGCGAAACAGTATCTCGTGAGCCACGGCATCGATGCCAGCCGCATCGAGACGCAGTCGTGGGGCGAGGAGCGGCCGCTGGTGGATGGCCACGACGAAAGCGCGTGGTCCCAGAACCGGCGCGACGAGTTCGAGATCACCAGCGGTGGCGACAATCTGCGCCGTCCGTCGTAGCGCGCTGGTCCTGACGCTGGGGCTCGTCGCCGGCTGTGCCCTGAAAGGGGACGTCCGGAAAGTCGAGCTTCAGGTCCTGGCGCTGCAGGCGGATCTCGCCAAGAGTGATGCGGCGCGGGCGGCGGAACGGGACACGATCCTGGCCGCCGTCCGCCTGCTGCAACAGGCATTGGCGACGCAGCAGGCATACCTCGTGCAAATGCGCGGCGACTTGCGCACCGAGCTGTTGTCGGTGCAGCAGCAGCTCGTCGCGGTGCAGGAATTGACGGGCCAGAGCCAGCAACGGCTCACCGAGCTGCGGTCGCGCATCGAATCGCGCGCCCAGCAGCCGGACCCGGGGATGCCGGCCACCGGCGGCGCCCCGGTCGGTCCGTCCGGCAATCGCGCGGGCCCCGGTCCCGATCAGATGTACGACATCTCGCTGCAGCAATACCGCCGTGGCAGTCTCGCGACGGCGCGGCTCGGGTTCCGCGAGTTCCTGCGCGTCTTTCCCACCCATGAACGGGCGCCCGACGCCCTCTTCTACATCGGCGAAAGCTTCGAGCAGACGGCACCCGATTCCGCCGCGGCGGTGTACGACCAACTCGTGCGAGCCTATCCCAATTCGCCGCGCGCTCCATCCGCGCTCTATAAGCTGGGCCTCCTCGCCGAGCAACGGGGAGACAAGGCCACGGCGCGGTCCTTCTACTCCCGGGTGATCGCGGGCTACCCGCGCTCTCCCGAGGCCGATCTCGCGCGGCAAAATCAGCAACGCCTCAGGCCCTAGCGGCCGTCGCCGTACCCCGATATGACCCCGCGCGGTGAGATGCCGTTTCTCGACCATCTCGAGGAGCTGCGCTGGCGCATCCTCTGGAGTCTGCTCGCGATTCTGGTCGGCACGATCGTCGGCTGGTGGTTGCTCGACAAGATCGACATCATCGAAGTGCTCAAGCGGCCGATCGCGCCGTACCTGCCGGGCGGGCGGCTCGTCTTCACGAGCCCCGCCGAGCCCTTCATGCTCACCTTGAAGGTCGCGTTCGCGCTCGGCGGCCTGCTCGCGTCACCGGTCGTCATCTATCAGATCTGGGCGTTTCTCGCGCCCGCGCTGTACGAGCGCGAAAAGCGGTTGATCGTGCCCGCGCTGGGCGTGGGTGTGGTGCTGTTCCTGGGCGGCGCCGCCGCGTGCTACCAGTGGCTGCTGCCTGCCGCGCTCAAGGTGTTGCTCGGCTTTCAGCGCACCGACCTGACGGCGATGATCACCATCGATCGCTACTTCGGCATGGCGATACCGTTCGTCGTCGGCTGCGGGCTCGTCGCCGAACTGCCGCTGGTGGTGACGATTCTCGCCTCGCTCGGGATCGTCACGCCGCAGTTCCTGGGCCGGCAGCGGCGCTATGCGATCGTGATCGCCGCGTTCCTCGCCGCGATTCTGACGCCGCCCGATGCCGTCTCGATGATGCTGATGCTCGGCCCGCTGCTGTTGCTCTATGAGGTCAGCATCTGGTGTGCGTGGGTGGCCAGCCGGCGGCGCGCCCGCCGCGTGGCGGCGGCGATGGTCGTGCTGGTCCTTTTGGGAGTGGGGGGCGGCGCGGGATCACTCCACGCACAGAATCCGCCGCCTGCGCGGCCCGCGCCGGGCGACACCGGCCGCGGGGGCCGAGTCGACACGTCCACGGCCCACAAGCTGGGACTGCCCACTGCGCCGAGCCGCTCATTTCCCGCTCCCGATCGCGTCATCGACTCGCTGCTCAAGCTGCCGAACTTCCGCATCACCCGGTACATGTCCGACACGATCGTGGTCGAGGGCGACAGCCAGACGACGTTTCTGCGCCGCGAGGCGTTCGTCGAGCGTGAGGGGACACAGCTCGAGGCTGATTCGATCCGCTACCACGAGGGGAGCTGCCGGCTCGATGCCGCCGGCGATCCGCATCTCTTCGATCAGGGGACCGTGCTCGTCGGAGAGGGGATGCGCTACGATACGTGCGTGCGGCGAGGGACCGTGCGCGATGCGCTCACGGACTTCCAACAGGGTGGGGCGACCTGGTACGTGCGCGGCGACATCGCGGCCGATTCGGGAAACAAGCGCGTCTACGTCGCCTCCGCGAACTTCACATCCGACCCGCAACCCGTGCCCGACTACCATTTTGCGGCCGGCCAGGTCAAATGGATCAACAAGCGGACGATGATCGCGCGGCCCGCGGTGCTGTACGTGCGCGACGTGCCGATCATGTGGCTGCCGTTCATCTTCAACGACATCCGCGGGGGCCGGCGCAGCGGGATTCTGTTTCCGCGCTTCGGATTGAACGACCTCGTCCGCCCGACGCGTCACTATTCGCGGCACATGACCGACCTCGGCTACTACTTCGTGGTCAACGACTACCTCGACGTGCTCGTGAGCGGGGATTGGTTCGCGGGCCGCTACGTGGCGATTCACGGGCAGGCGCAGTACGACTGGCTCGATCGGTTCGTCCACGGCACGCTGAGCTACAGCCGGCAGATGCAGCTGGACCAGCCGAGCACCAACACCCGCATCGGATGGTCGCACGCCCAGCGCTTCAATTCGCGCACCGATTTCAATGCGCATCTCGACTACGCGACCGACGCGTCGGTCATCCGGCGCAACTCGCTCAATCCCATGGAAGTGACGGCGAGCATCAACTCGAGCGCCACCTTCACCAAGCGGTTGTCGTGGGCGAACCTCGATATCGGCGGCAACCGGCGGCAGGAGCTGTCCTCGAACGCCATCGATCAGTCCTTCCCCTCGATTCACTTGACGCCGACGACCATCACCATCACGCCATGGCTCACGTGGTCGCCGACGTTTTCGTACACAAACGATCAACGGTTTCACCAGGCGGGCGGCCAGCTGCTGATACCCGGAAGGCCGGGCAGCACCGTTGCCGATACGCTGCCGCAGTTTTTCGACGATCGCCGGACGAACATCACCATCGGGACGCCGATTCGCCTCGGGCGCTGGAACTGGACCAACAATTTCACGATCGTGGACGTCCGCAGCAACAACCGCGCGGAGTTCACGCTGCCGGGAGACACGGCAGATCGCGGTATCCATCGGGTGCTGTATGGCCGGACGTTCGAAACGCAGGTCGATTGGTCGACGAGCATCAATCTGCCGACGCTGTTCACCAGCACGTGGAAGATCCAGCCGGGGGTGGCGATCGTGAACACCACGTCCGGTCCCTTCATGCTGCGCAATCAGTTCTCCGGTGGTGAATTCGTCCGGCAGGGGAAGCGCCTGGCCTTCAACCTGGGCGTGTCACCCGCCTTTTTCGGGTTCTTTCCCGGGTTCGGTCCATTGGCGCGCATCCGCCATACGGTGTCGCCGATCATCAGTTATCAGTACGCGCCGGGCGTCCAGATTCCGGAGGAGTATGCCCACGCCTTCGATCCGACCGGCCGGACGCTGAAAGCGCGTACCGATCCGCAGCAGACAATCAGCCTGGGGTTGGCGCAGACGTTCGAGGCGAAGCTCAAGCCCGCGGCCGGCGACACGGCCGCCGAGAAGGCACCGCGCAAGATCAAGCTGCTCAGCATCAGCACCAGCGCGATCGGCTACAACTTCGAGCGGGCGAAGCTGCCGCATAACACCGGTTGGCAGACGGGAACATTGAGCAACACGTTTCTCTCCGACCTGGTCCCCGGCTTTCAGCTGAGCATGACGCACGATCTCTGGAAGGACGGCGACGTAGGATCGGATACCGCCAAGTTCTCTCCGTTCCTCCAAAGCGTGAACGCTTCCTTCCAGGTCACTCCCGCGACACTGCAAGGCATCGGCCGTCTGCTCGGGCTGCGGTCACGGCCCGCCCGGCCACCGGCGGTGGACACGACGGCGCGCGCCGACAGCGGCCTGGGCGGCCCCACCGACGATTTCCGGCGCTATGATGGCGGAACTCGGATTCCGTACGGCCCACAAGGCAGCATGGGGGGCGGGAGGGGCGGCCACGGCGGCGGGCGGCAATTTGCGCTCGGCGTCACCCTCTCGAGCACCCGCAGCCGCGCGGATACGGGAGCGTTGAAGCATCGCGCCGGGCGGCAGACCGCCGGCCTGAATCTGTCGTTCAGCCCCACACGAAACTGGACTGCGAACTGGTCGACGTCGTACGACATCGTGACGCGGCAATTCGCCGACCACTCGCTGACGTTCCAGCGCGACCTGCGCCGCTGGCACGCGAGCTTCGGTTTTTACAAGACCGCCACCGGTAATTTCTCGTTCATCTTCAACATCACGTTGACCGATCAACCCGACATCAAGTTCGACTACGACCAGCGCACGTACGTCCAGTAGACTGCGCTGTCCTCTCGCGGTGACATGGCAGGCTGCGGTTCTGTTGTAACTCGCTGAGAATCAGCGACTTCGCCTCCGGCACGTCCCGTGCTTACACCTCCAGCGATCCCCCGTCCTGAGGCTCCTATGCGTTTGCTCTTGTCATTGCTGTTGGTGGCAGCCGTTGCTTGCCAAGGGTCGCTCGTCGCTCCCCCGGGCAACGGGCCGTCTACTCCGGCGAATCTCACTTACGAGCTCGAGCCCAGCGGCGATCCCAATCGCCCCCTGGGCATTCTGCTCATCTGGGACGACGTCACCGATGCGAATCTGGCCAGCTATCGCGTCTATTCGCGCGCGTCGAGCAGCGGTTCGTTCGGCCTGCGCGGCGAGACCAGCTCCAACACGTTCCACGATAACGGCGTGCCTCATCTCCAGTATCTCGTGACTGCGGTGGACGACAACGGCAACGAGAGCGGCAACAGCAACGTGATCACGGTCGACGAGCGCCTCCAGCTCGACGCGCCGGCCTCGCTGTTCTCGATTTCGTTGAACGGCGCCATTCATCTGGAGTGGGACGACAACGCGTACCTCACGGCCCCTACGCGCTTCAAGTGGTATCGCATCTACAGTACCGACTACAATCTCGATACCGGTCTGTGCGATACCAGCTGGCTGCTCGAGGGGACGACGGTGGCGCCCGAGTTCCTCGCCAGCGCGATGACCAACGGCGCGCCCCGCTGCTTCGGCATCACGGCCGTGAGCCGGGAGGGCTATGAGAGCCTGTGGTCGCCGCTGCGCCAGGACACGCCCCGGCCCGACGCGCGCAATACACTCGTGTTCGCCTATGACGAAGACACGACCAGATCAGGCTTCCGGTTCTGGCAGGACCTCAACGGTGACGGCCGTGGCCAGGCTTCGGAGCTGGGCCGGGTGCAGTCCGGCAACCTGACGAGCATCGATTCCTGGGTGTATCGCGATCCCACTGACTCCACGCTCTGGCTGGTGCCCGAGTTCGCCGGGACGCGGATGCAGCTGTACAGCACCTCGCCGGTCGCCGATTTGACGTCGATCGACTTCGCCCCGGCGTCCGGTTACTCCCGCAACATGATTCAGGCGGTGCCGGGATATGCGTACGTGTTCGAGATCGTCGAGGGGACCACACTCCACTACGGCGCCCTGCGGATGACGCACGTCGGACGCGACTACTTGATCTTCGACTGGAGCTTCCAGACCGACGTCGGAAACCCTGAGCTACAGATTCGCGCGGGACAGTCGGTCGCACTGTCGACTGGAACCACGGTTTCAGGCTCGAAATAGGGGTCCTGCGCTTGGCGACAGCGCCGGAGTGGTCAACAGCCACTCCGGCGCTTTAGCTTTGGTCTTCATGCCCACGCCTGTGACGTTGGACGGCCATTCCCTTTCCATCGCGGATGTTGTGGCGGTCGCCCGAGGCAATGCGCCGGTGGCGATCGCGCCCCGGGCGCTCGGTGCGGTGCAGCAATCGCGCCGCGCGGTCGAGGCGGCGATCGAGCGCGGCCAGACGATGTACGGCGTCAATACCGGATTCGGCAAACTCGCGCACGTACGTATCCCCCCCGAGCAGGCGCGCCAGCTGCAGCTCAATCTGATTCGCAGCCATGCCTCGGGCGTGGGTGAGCCGCTGGCGCAGGATGCCGTGCGCGCGATGATGCTGCTCCGCGCCAACGTGCTGTTGCGCGGGACGAGCGGGGTGCGACCGGTGCTTCCCGAGCTGCTCGTCGACATGCTCAATGCCCGCGTGCATCCAACGGTGCCGTCGCAGGGCAGTGTGGGTGCGTCGGGCGATCTTGCGCCCCTGTCGCATCTGGCGCTGGCCATGATCGGCGAAGGAGACGTGCAGGTCTCACGGCCGATAACGCTGGAAGCCAAAGAAGGCCTCGCATTCGTCAACGGGACACAGGCGCAAACGGGTCTCGCTGCGCTGCTCGTGACCGATGCCTGGACCGCCTGGCGCACGGCGCATGCAGCGGCGGCCATGAGTCTCGAGGCGGTGCGCGGCTCACCCGATCCCTTCGACGCCCGCATTCACGACGCCCGTCCGCACCCACAGCAGCAACGCTCGGCGACGCTGCTGCGCGACCTCCTGGCCGACAGCGAAATCCGCGAATCGCACCGCGAGAACGATCCGCGCGTGCAGGACGCCTACTCGCTGCGCTGCACGCCTCAGGTGTTGGGGGCGGCCGGCGAAGGACTCGCGTTCGCCGAGCAGCTCGTCACCACGGAGCTGAATGCGGCGACGGACAACCCGCTCGTATTCGGTGACGACGTGATTTCAGGAGGGAACTTCCACGGCCAGCCGATCGCGCTCGCGCTCGACGTCGTCGCGATTGCCCTGACGACGCTCGCCGGACTGGCCGAGCGGCGCCTCGAGCGCGTCGTGAATCCGGACCTGTCGTCGGGGCTGCCGGCATTTCTGGCGCACGACCCCGGCCTCGAGTCCGGCTTCATGACGGCGCAGATCGCCGCCGCGGCGCTCGTGGCCGACTGCCGGGTGCTGGCGACGCCGGCGAGCGTGCAATCCGTGCCCACCGAAGGCAATCAGGAAGACGTCGTGCCGATGGGCATGAGCGCCGCGTGGAAGGCAGGACGGATCCTGGCCAACACCGAGCGGATTCTCGCCATCGAGCTGCTCGCGGGAGCCCAGGGACTCGAATACTTGAAGCCGCTGCGGCCCGCCACAGCAGTCGCGCGGCTGCAAGCCGCCGTTCGCGAGGACTCGCCGGCATTGACGGGGGATCGGCCCATGACGGCCGACATCGAGCGGGTCGCGGCCGGAATTCGGGCAGGCAGGTTTGCGCCGTGAAAGCGCCCCGCGGCAGCACCAAGTCCTGCAAGGGATGGGTGCAGGAAGCGGCGCTGCGGATGCTGATGAACAACCTCGATCCGGAGGTCGCGGAGCGGCCGCAGGACCTGGTGGTCTACGGCGGCACGGGGAAGGCGGCGCGGAACTGGGCGTCGTTCGATGCGATCTGCCGCACGCTGCGCACGCTGGGCGACGAGGAAACGCTGCTCGTGCAGTCGGGCAAACCGGTCGGCGTCTTCACGACGCATCCCGACGCCCCGCGGGTGCTCATCGCCAACGCCAATCTCGTCGGCCGGTACGCGACGTGGGAGGTGTTCCGCGATCTGGAACGCCGCGGTCTGATCATGTACGGCCAGATGACCGCTGGATCCTGGATCTACATCGGGACGCAGGGAATTCTGCAGGGGACCTATGAGACCCTCGGTGCGGTTGCGCAGCGCCAGTTTCAAGGATCGCTGCGGGGGCGCATCGTCCTGACGGGTGGATTGGGAGGCATGGGCGGCGCGCAGCCGCTCGCGGCCACCATGAATGAAGGGATTTGTCTCGCCGTCGAGGTGGATCCCGCGCGGGTGCAGCGCCGCGTGGAAACGCGGTATCTCGATCGTGCGACGACACGTCTGGACGAAGCGCTGGCGTGGTGCGAGGAAGCACGGCGAGCCGGGAAAGCGCTCTCCGTCGGTCTCGTCGGCAATTGCGCCGACGTGCTGCCCGACCTCGTGCGCCGCGGCTTCGTTCCCGATGTGGTGACCGACCAGACGTCGGCGCACGATCCGCTCAACGGCTACATCCCGGCGGGGTTGAATCTCGCCGCGGCGGAGGAATTGCGGCGCTCGTCTCCCGACGAGTACGTGCGGCGCGCGCGGGCGAGCATGGCGACTCACGTGCAGGCGATGCTCGACTTCCACCAGCGCGGCGCGATCGCGTTCGATTACGGCAACAACATCCGCACGGAAGCGCGCGACGCCGGCGTCGGCGACGCGTTCACGATTCCGGGATTCGTACCGGAGTACATCCGGCCGCTGTTCTGTGAAGGGAAGGGGCCGTTCCGCTGGGTCGCACTCTCGGGTGACGTGAAGGACCTGCACCGCACCGATCAGCTCGTGCTCGAGCTCTTCCCCGACAACGCGCATCTCCGGCGCTGGATCACGCTCGCCCAGGAGCGCGTCGCGTTTCAGGGGTTGCCGGCGCGGATCTGCTGGCTGGGGCAGGGCGAGCGGGCACACTTCGGGCTCGCGCTGAACGAGCTGGTGCGGCGCGGCGAGCTGTCCGCGCCGATCGTGATCGGCCGCGATCATCTCGACACCGGCTCGGTCGCCTCGCCATTCCGGGAGACCGAAGCGATGCGGGACGGCTCCGACGCCATCGCCGACTGGGCGATCCTCAACGCGCTGCTCAACACGGCCTCGGGCGCGTCGTGGGTGTCGTTCCATCACGGCGGCGGCGTGGGCATCGGGAACTCGCTGCACGCGGGACAGGTGATCGTCGCCGACGGGACGCCTGCGGCCGAGCGGCGGCTCGAGCGCGTGCTCACCAACGATCCGGGGATCGGTGTCGCACGGCATGCCGACGCGGGCTATCCCGCAGCGATCGAGACGGCGCGCCGCCATCATATCCGCCTCCCGATGAGCCAGGACCTCGACTGAAGACGCTGCTCGTGGGCGCGCGGCAGGTCGTGACGTGCCGCGGGCCTGCCCGCGCCCGCCGCGGGCGCGAGATGGCCGAGGTCGAGGTGCTGCGCGATGCGGCAGTGCTGATCGAAGACGGTCGCATTGCCTGGGTCGGGGCACGCCGGGACGCACCAATCAAAACGCAGCATGCTGCGCCCGTACAGGTGGTCGAAGTCAGCGGCGTGCTGTTCCCCGGATTCATCGATTGCCACACCCATGCGGTTTTCGGCGCTCCACGTCTGGACGATCAGGAGCGGCGCGCGCTCGGCGTCGACTACAAAGCGATTGCGGCCGCGGGCGGCGGCATACTGCAATCGGTGCGCGATGTGCGCAGCCGCACCGAGGACGAGCTCGCAGCGCTGACGCGGTCCCGGCTGAGCGCCCTGATTGCGCATGGGGCGACGACGATCGAGGTGAAATCGGGCTACGGCCTGGAGCTGGAGTCGGAGCTGAAGCAGCTCCGCGTCATTCGGCGACTCGCCGACGCGCTGCCGGCCACGCTCGTCCCGACCTTTCTCGGTGCGCACGAGGTGCCGCCCGAGTATCGCGGCAATCGCGCGGCGTACGTGGAGCTCGTGTGTGAAGCCATGATTCCCACCGTCGCGCGCGAGGGCCTGGCGCGCTGCTGCGACGTGTTCTGTGAGCCTGGCGTCTTCAGCGCGAGCGAAAGCCGCCAGATCCTCACCGCCGCACGCCGCCATGGTCTTGCGGTGAAGCTCCATGCCGATGAGCTGGAAGGGTCGGGCGGGGCCGAGCTCGCCGCCGAGCTGGGCGCGCTCTCGGCAGATCACCTCGCCGCCGTCTCGGACGCCGGCATCAAGGCGCTGGCGGCCAGTCCGACCGTCGCGGTCTTGCTGCCCGCGACGATGATCTTTCTCGGCAAGCGGGCGCAGGCGCCGGCGCGTCGCCTCATGGAGGCGGGCGCGGCCGTCGCGCTGGCCACCGATTACAACCCCGGCACGTCGCCGACGACGAGCCTGCCGCTGGTGATGGCGCTCGGCGTCTCGCAACTTGGGCTACGTCACGCCGAAGCTGTGACGGCGGTGACGATCAATGCTGCTGCGGCGCTGGGGCTCGCCGCCGAGCGCGGCCAAATCGCTCCTGGGTGCGTTGCCGATCTCGTGGTCGCCGCCGTCGATGACTGGCGGGAAGTCGCGTACTGGATGGGGGCTGACGTCGTAAGCGCCGTCTGGACAGCAGGTTCGGCTTGTCCCGCCTAGTTGGCTCCGATATCTTAGTGCTTCCATGTCCAAGCTTGAGCAGCTCAAAGAAAAGGCGAAGGGTCTCGAGGCCAAGGATCCGAAGAAAGCCGTCGAGATCTGGCTGGACGTCCTCGGCTCACAGGAAAAAGAGGGCGACAACCCCGACCTCTCGATCTATAACCGCATCGGCGATCTTTACATCAAACTGAAAGACCCCGGCCTGGCCGCCGACTACTACGACCAGGCAGTCGACAAATACGCCGAGCTGGGCTTCCATAACAACGCCATCGCCATGTGCAACAAGGTGCTGCGCAACGCCCCGGCGCGGCAGACGACGTATTTGAAGCTGGCGAAGCTCTATGCGTCAAAGGGATTCCTCGCCGAGGCGAAGCAGAACTTCGTGGAATACGCCGGGCGCATGCAGAAGATCGGCAAGATCGATCATGCGTTCGCTGCCCTGAAGGAATTCACCGACATCTCGGCGGAGAGCGGGAGCTTGCGGGAGATGCTGGCCGAGCATCTCAAGATGTACGGCAGCGATCCAGGCAAGCACGGCTCGTCGGCGCGCATCAGCACGCCCAAGCCGCTGCCGCCTCCCGGAGGGGATGACCTCAGCAAGTCGGGCACGCGGAAAACGTCGAGCCTCGTGTTTCTGGACCTCGACGAGCCGCGTGTCTCAAAAGCCGCCAAAGCTCCCGCGGCCGCCGCCAAGGCTCCCGCACCGCCACCGCCTCCCCCTGTCGCTGAAAAACTGATTCAGGAGGTCGTACCGGAGCCGGACGAGTCGCTCGAGATCGAAAGCACCAGTCTGGTGGATGAAGCTCCGGGCGGCGGTCTGGGCGGCGGGATGCTCGAAGGCCTCGAGACGACCGGATCGGACTTTAGTCAGATGAGCGCGAGCAGTCCCGCCACGCCGTCGATTCGCGAGGAGCTGAACCCTGCCGACCTCGACCTCGGGCCGATGGCCGAGCTGGAGCCAACGGCTCCAGACGTGACCGCGGACGAGGTGAGCGGCCTGGAGGACGCGGACCTGGTGCTCGAGGGCAACATCGAAGCACCGGCGCCGCCCGCAAGGAAACCCGCGCCGCCCAAACTGAAGCCGCTGGGCCAGCCAGCAGGCAAGGCGGCCGCTCCCGAAGCGCCGCGCGTCAAGCCCGTGATTCCCAAGCGTCCCTCGGCACCCGCGTCGACGTCAGGACCGGGGAAGCGCAAGACTGTGGTCGAGGTGCCACCGCTCGAGCTCGAGCCCGACTTCGAAACGGCGACCACCGACGCGGGACACGATGTCGACGACCAGCCGCTCGCGATCGACGAGGGACCGCGTCACCCCAGCTTCATCCAGACGGAAGACGACACGTCGATTTCCACCGGTGGACGCAAGTCCGGCTTTATCGACCTGGGGATCGACGAGATCAGCAGCGCGGGGGACCAGGCGAGCTCGCTGGTGTTCTCGAACATCGAGGAGACGCCCGCGGCGCCGGGGATCGAGGAGCTGGAGTCGCGCGTCGCCGACAACCCGGATGATCCCGAGGCACATCAGGCGCTCGGCGAGGCGCTGATCGAACAAGGCGATCGGGAACGCGGCATCGAGGAGCTCGACCTCGCGACTGGCGGCTTCGAGAACGGCGGCAACCTCGCGCACGCGCGCGATCTGGTGGACGAAGTGCTGCGGCTCAATCCGAACAGCGTGCGTCACCGCCAGAAAGCGGTGGAATTCGCATTCAAGGCGGGCGACAAGGCGAAATTGATCGACGCCTATCTCGAGCTGGCCGACGCGTTGTTGCGCTCCGACCTCCCCGAGAAGGCGCGCGCGGTGTATGCGCGTGTCGCGGAGCACGATCCCAAGAACGATCGTGCCAAAGGCGCGCTGTCGATGCTCGCCCCCGCCGTCGCGCCGCAATCGGGGAAGCCGGAGGGCAAGGTCAAGGCGAAAGACGCCAAGATGAAAGTCCGCGACGAGGCCGCGCTGAATGGCGACTTCGTCGACCTCGGCTCGATGCTGAGTGACGACGACGAGGAAGGACCGCCGGCGAAAGACACGCGCATGACCGTTGCGGACGAGGAGCCGACGGGAGACGAGGAGCAAGACTTCCAGGACATGCTGGCGCGCTTCAAGCAGGGCATCGACGAAAACATCGACGAGACCGATTTCCAGTCCCACTACGATCTCGGTGTCGCGTTCAAGGAGATGGGCCTGCTCGACGAGGCCATCGCGGAGCTGCAGAAGGCGCTGCGCGCCCCCGAGGGCAAGCTGCGCACGTCGGAGATGTTGGGCATCTGCTTCTTCGAGAAGGGCGCCTTCGGTGTCGCCGAATCGATCCTGCGCCGCGGTCTCGACCTCCCGGCGTCCGGCGATCAGGAGCGGCTCGGCGTGCTCTACTGGCTCGGCCGCGCGCTCGAGCAGCAGGGCAAGAAAGCCGACGCGCGGGATCTGTACGGCCGCGTGTTCGCCGTGGATATCCGCTTCCTCGATGCCGAGCAGCGCGTCAAGGCGCTCGCCAAAGCGAAATAGCATGAGCCAACAAGTCGCTCGGGTCAGCCTGCGGGACGTGCAGCGGCCGGTGGCTGGCGAGCTGGAGCAGGTCGGGGCGGAGCTGCGGCGCGTCATCGCCGCCGACTTCCCGATCGTGAGCGAAGTGAACGATCACCTGCTCCAGATGAAGGGGAAGCTGTTCCGGCCCACATTGCTGCTCCTGAGCCACCAGGCCGCGGGGTGCGCGGATGCGCGGGCCGTCACGCTCGCCGCGGTCGTGGAGCTGATCCATCTCGCCACGCTCGTCCATGACGACTCGGTAGACCATTCGGTGCTGCGGCGCGGCCTGCCGACGATCAACGCATTATTCTCGCATCAGATCGCGGTCATCATGGGCGACTATCTCTATTCGCGTGCCATCATCGAGCTGGTCCGGCTCGACGACCAAGAGGCGCTGCGCGTGCTGGCGCGGGTGACGAATGAAATGACGGTCGGCGAAATGCGCCAGCTCGAAGCCCACGACAAGCTCGCGTACGGCGAGGGCGCGTACGACCTGCTGATTCGCGCCAAAACCGCGTCGCTCTTGTCGGGTGCGTGCGAGGTGGGCGCGCTGACGGCGGCTGCGGCGCACCGGCAGGCGCTGGCGCGCTTCGGGATGCTGCTGGGCATGGCATTCCAGATCACCGATGATCTGCTCGACTACACCGAGCCGGAAGCGGTCACGGGGAAGCCGTCCGGCCTGGATCTGCGCGAGCACAAAGTCACGCTGCCCCTGATTGTCGCCCTGGCCCGGATGCCCGCGGAGGGGCGGCGTGTGGTCGCCGCGCTGATGGACGCGGCCGAGCCGAGTGACGAATTGGTCGCCGACGTGATCCGATTGGTAGAGAGCGCCGGCGGGCTCGAGACCGCGCGCCAGCGCGCTCTGGACATTGCGCAGCAGGCGGAGGCGGAGCTCGATGTGCTGCCGCCCTCGCCTGCCCGGGACGCGCTGCAGGGGAGCATTGCGTACGCCGTGGAGCGGCACAGCTAGTGCCGCCCGGACCGCGCCGCCCCCTCTTCTATCTCAGCGTTCTGGCGGTAGGCTTTGTCCTGGGGGGGCTGCTGCAGGCGTTCCTGCGGCGCTTCCTGCCACAGGGTCCGGCGAAGGAAGTGTTTACCTGGGCGGTGACCCCGACCATCGGACCGATTCATTTGGATCTGCTCGTGATGTCGATTACGCTTGGACCTATCGGGCTCGACGTCTCGCTGCTGGCGGTCGTCGGCGTCGTGATCGCGTACCTCGTCGCCCGGTCGCTCTTTTAGGAAAGGCGAACCATGTTCGGCAATCTGGGCTTTACCGAAATTGCGATCTTGCTGCTCATCCTGGTGCTGTTCTTCGGCGCCAAGCGCATCCCGGAGATCGGGTCGTCGATCGGGAAGGGCATCAAGGAATTCAAGCGGGGGCTCAAGGACGTCGACTCGAGCGAGTCGGCGCCGCCCGTCGCGCCGCCGCCGCCGAGCAGTGAAGCGCCGAAGCGCCTCACTCACTAAAGGCTGGGGTTGATGCTGGGCAATCTGAGCGGCAGTGAGATCCTGATTCTGATGCTGATCGTCCTGCTCGTATTCGGCGCCAACCGGCTGCCCGAAGCGGGCCGGGCGGTGGGGAAGGGGCTGCGCGAGTTCAAGCGCGCGCTGTCCGACGCGGAGAACAGCATTCACCGGCTCCCGTCCGAGGACGCGGAGCCGCCGCGGGACGCGAAGCCGAAGCGGTTGGTCGAGTAGCGGCTAGAGGTCGGTGTTCGTGGCGTCCGCCGAGCCTTGAGACTTGTAGATCTCTCTGCGCCGGTCGACGATCTTGGCCTTGGCGCGCAAACCCTCGATGAACTGTTGAATCCGCGCCTGCTGCGCCGCCTGGCGCAGCTGCGTGCGCTGTGTCTCCCGCTGTGCCACCCATGCGGCCGAATCGGCGTTCTGGCGCCCCAATGACTCGATAATGAAGTAACCGCTCTCGCCTTCGAGCACGCGACTCCGTTCCGCGACGCTCAATCCGAACGCCGTGCCGACCACGACGGGCTCGCGCCCGAGATAACTCGGCGGCCGCAGCCGGGTGAACGGACCGAAGCGCTGCACCGCGAGGCCGCGCGCCGTCGCCGCGGTCGCCAAGTCGGGCACGCCGCGCAGCGCGGCCGCGAGCGAGTCCGCGCGCCCGTGCGCGAGGGTCTTCTGCTTCTCGAGACGCACCGCCGCAGTTACGCGCGCGCGGACTTCATGCAGTGGCGGCACGCCGCCGGCCGTTACCGAGTCGAGCTGGAAGACGTAATAGGCGGGCAGCGCCTCGATCACCGGACTCGTTTCGCCGACGGGCGCTTCGAAGGCCCAGACGCTCACGTCCGGAATGACGTACCGGCCCAGCGTGAACCGGTCCCCTTCGATGACCTGGTAGGTCGGCGATACCTGCAGCCCCAGCCGGCGCGCCGTGCTGTCCAGGACGGTCGGGTCGGTGCGCTCGGCGGCGACACGCTCGAGCGTGTCGGCCTTCGCCTCCACCTGATCGAGGTGCTCTCCCTGCAGCGCGACGGGGATGAGGATATGCCGCAGCTTGAGCGAGTCGCCCTTTTCCTGATCGATACGGATCAGGTGATAGCCGAACTGTGTCGTCACCGGGGCGGAGACCTGCCCCGGCTTCAGGCCGCGCAATCCTTGCATGAATTGCGCATCGAACGTCGACTCGTTCCGCTTGATCCAGCCGAGATCGCCTCCCCGCTGACCACTGACGGTGTCGCTCGACTCGCGCTTCGCCACGTCCTCGAACTTCGCGCCGCGCGCCAGCTCGCTGCGCACACGCGCGAGATGGGCGCGCGCGGCGGCGGTGTCCGAGGCGTTCGGCATGCGCGGCAGCGCGATGAAGCGCACGTACGCGCGCGCCGGCTGCTTGAACTCGTCGGAATGCTTGGCGAGGTAGGCCAGCAATTCGGCGTCACTGATCGCCGAGCTGTCCGGAATCGTGTAGGGCCAGACGGCGAGCGACGCGATCCGCACCGAATCGTGCTGATCCCGGTAAATGCGCCACAGCTTCGCGTCGGGGATGTAGACGTCACTGGTGAGGTACTGCGCCAGCTTGATCCGCGGGATCTGGTCGCGGTACACCGCTTCGATCTGCGCGAGCAGCTGGCGGTCGGTGTTGGTCGCGAGGAACTGTTGCCACTTGCGGATATCGAACTGGCTGTCGGTCTGGAACTGCGGATCGCGCATCACTTCGGGCGGTGGGGACGTGCGCGCGGCGTCGATGATCTCCGCATCCGTGACGCGGATACCGAGGCGCTTGTACTCCTGCTGCAGCAGCGCCTCCTGGATCATCTGATTGATGACCTGATCCTGAATCTGCTGCTCTTCCTCGCGCGTCAACGGCGCAGTGCCGTTCTGCTGCCGGTATTGCTCGTACGCGAGCTGCAGGCGCTGCTGGTACTCGGTGATCTGATACTCCCGGCCATTGACGCGCAGCACCACGCTGCCGCTGGGACCGAGGATGCTCATCACTTGACCGACGGCGAGCCAGCCCACGAAGGCGATGGCGAGGATGTAAAAGATCCACTTGGCGTTGGAGCGCATCGTGCGCAGCATGGCGACTTCGAACTCCGGTCAGAGGGAGGGGTGAAGGGGCATAAGTCTAAAAACCACAACGCACAAACTCAAGCGCACACAGTCTCCGGTCATTTGACAGCAGCGCCGGCCAAACACTATCTTCGTCCAATTCCCACATAGACTTAGGCCGTGGCCTATACCAGCGAGATCGACAAGCTCGAAGCGCGTTTTCGTGATAACCCCAAGGGCCGCAACTTCGCCCCCTTGGCGGACGCCTATCGTAAAGCGGGGCTTATAGATAACGCGGTCGATCTCTGTCAGAACGGTCTCAAGCTCCATCCCGACTACGTCAGCGCCTACATCGTGTACGCCCGCTGCCTCGTCGACAAGAAAGACGACGCGGCCGCGCTGGGCGTGTTCAAACAGGTCCTCGGCCTCGATGGGGAGAACATCATCGCGCTGCGCGGCCTCGCCGAGCTGGCGGAGCGCAATGGGAAGTACGGGGAAGAAGTCGAGTGGCTGTCGCGGTTGCTGAACGCCGATCCCATGAACGGCGACGCCGCGGAAGCGCTGGCCCGCGCTAAGGGGAAGGCCGCTGCTGCACCCGAGGCCGCCACCGCGCCTATGGCCAAGCCCGATTTTGCGGTCGACCACGAGACGCCCGAACCGGTGACGTTGACGCCCGCTGCGGCAGCGGCGGCACCCTCGCCCGACGTCGAGAACTTCGAGAACCCGATCAGTTTCAACCCCAACGCGCATGAGGCTGCCAAGGCCGACGGGTTGGAAGTGCAGGAAGACGTCGAGCTGAACGCGCAGCAGATCGAGCAAGTGGAGGTCGAGGGGCTGGCGCATACACAGTACGAAGGCAGTGGGATGTTCAAGCTGGATGCGCCCGGGGGGGCGGGGGGGGGGGCGCCCGATCTCGACGAGGCGCTGCCCCAGGTCGATCTGCCGCTCATCATGCCGGACGACGAGATCCGTCCTGCTCGGCCGCCAGCACCTCCAGCACCACCACCTCCCCCCGCCCCCCCCGCCCCCCGGCCCGGTCCAGCGCCGCGCGTTCCGGCCGCCGTGGCCCTGTCCGATGACGATGGTGCGGCGGATACCGCGACGCTGTCGCAGGCGGAGCCGGTGCTGACGGAAACGATGGCGGAGCTGTACCTGAAGCAGGGGCATCAGCAGGATGCGCTGCGCGTCTACCAGGCGTTGCTCGCCCAGCATCCCAACGATTCACGATTGAAGAGCAAGGTCGAACAATTGTCCCCCGGCGGAAGAAAAGGATCGGGGATCTCGGCGCAGGCGTTCCTCAAAGGCATTTGGTCGGGTCGACGCTCGGAGGAAAGCACGTTGGCTTCGGCCTTCGATGCCGCCGGGCCGCCGCCCGGCGAGCCGTCGCGTCCCGCTGACGATCACATCTCGCTCGACTCCGTCTTTGGCGACGAAGCCGCGCGGCGCGCGACCGGGCAACCCGCCGCGGAAGCCGCGCCTCCGCAGGATGGCAGCAAGACCGGAGGATTTTCATTCGACGAGTTTTTCGCCGGTGGGAAGGCCGGTGCCGCAGGCGCCGCGGAAGCGGGTGGAGGTAGTGCGTCACCCAAAACCCCGGCGGGGGGTGGGGCCAGAACGTCCGGCCGAACGCAGCGGCCGCCCGAGGATGAGGCGGAGGCCGATCAGTTCCAACAGTGGTTGAAAAAGCTCAAGTCCTAGTGTCGCCTCACATCGCCGTGCTGAACGGCCCCAATCTGAATCTGTTGGGTGAGCGTGAGCCTGAGATTTATGGGCGCACCAGCCTTGCCGAGATCGAGCGCGCGACCAAAGCACATGCCCGCGCACTCGGGGTGGAGTGCAGCTGGATTCAGACGAATCATGAAGGCGAGCTGGTGGAGGCGATCCAGGGTCTGAAGGGCCCGCCCCGTGTCGACGGCGCGGTCATCAATGCGGCGGCGTTTACGCATACCAGTCTCGCCGTACGCGATGCATTGCTCGCCGTGCGCGTGCCGTTCGTCGAAGTGCATCTCTCCAACATTTTCGGACGCGAGCCGGAGCGGCGACGGTCGTTACTGGCGGATCTCGCCGTGGGGGTCGTGACGGGGTTCGGGGCCGACAGCTATCGTCTGGGGCTCGAGGGCCTTGTCGGCAGCCTCAAGTCGCGATAAGCGGCCGCAGCGGCACGCGGCACTCGCCGCACTGCTCGACGCGGAGGGGATGGACGCGCTGCTCGTCACCTCGCGTCCCAACATCCGGTATCTGACGGGGTTCAGCGGATCGGCCGGCGTGGTCGTGGCGACGCGCACCACGCAACTGCTGGTGACCGATTTCCGCTACGACGAACAGGCGCGGCAGGAGTGCGGCGCGGTCGCGCGGGTCGAAATCGAAGGGACGAGCGTGTGGGAACGGCTGTTCAAGGAGCTCCCGACTGTGACGAGCGGGACGCTCAGCCTGATCGGGTTCGAGGCGCATGCGCTCAGCGTGAAGGATGCGGAGCGCTTGTCGAGCGGGCCGGGTGCGTCGTGGCGCTGGAAGCCGGCCGGCGAGCTGGTCGAGCGACTTCGGGTTCGCAAGGACGCGGGCGAAGTGGCCGCGATCCGCTCGGCCGCGGCCGTGGCGACGGCGGCGCTGCGCGACACGCTCGCCGAGCTGCGGCCCGGACAGACGGAGCTCGCGATCGCGGGATTGCTCGAGGGCGCGCTGCGCCGGCACGGGAGCGAGGCGCATCCGTTTCCGACGATCGTCGCCAGCGGACCGCGGAGCGCGCTGCCGCACGCGCACACCAGCGCGCGCACGGTGGCGGCGGGCGAGTGGCTGCTGCTAGACTTTGGCGCCGTCGTGGACGGCTACTGTGCCGACGTCACGCGCACGGTGGTGGTGGGGGGGCGCGCCGATGAGTCGCAGCGCGCGCTGTACCGTTTGGTACAGGAGGCGCAGCGGCGCGCCCGTGAAGGCGTCCGGGCCGGCATGAGCGGCCGCGATGCGGACGCACTGGCACGCGATCCGATCGAAGCGCGCGGGTTCGGCGGCGCGTTCGGACACTCGACGGGGCATGGCGTGGGGCTCGAGGTGCACGAAGCGCCGCGGCTGGCGCGCACGGCCACGGATCCGTTGCCCGAAGGCGCGGTCGTGACGATCGAGCCGGGCGTGTACGTCGCAGGACGGGGCGGTGTGCGCATCGAAGACGACGTCCATCTGTCGCCCGACGGCCCGGTGCTGTTGACCGACGGCTGTACGGACCTCGTGGAACTGGTGTAGGGGCTAAGGGGGGGTATCTTCTCGGTATGAAGCTCGACATCATCGCCCAGATCGTGCAGATCTTGAAGGATGCCCCGGAGGTGGGGGCGATCGAGATCCGCCGAGGCCTATTCGGCGCATGGTCGTCAGTGCGGGTTTCCAAGGCTGGGCACGGGAATACCATTGGTGGCGGACCTGGGGGAGCACATGTGATCGTGTCGCACCCCGCTACAGCACCTGGCGCTCCCGCCGGCACGCAGCAAGCCCCAGCCCCCGCCGGGCCCCAGCTCAGCGAGATCAAGTCGCCGATGGTGGGCACGTTCTACCAGTCTCCCGAGCCGGCGGCACAGCCCTACGTGAAGGTCGGCAGCCGGGTGAATGTGGGGCAGGTGGTGTGCATCATCGAGGCGATGAAGATCATGAACGAGATCGAGTCCGAGGTCTCGGGCGTGGTTCGGGAAGTCATCGCACAGAACGCGCAGCCGGTGGAGTTTGGCCAGGTCCTTTTCCGGGTGGATCCGCATGGGTGAGGCGACGCAGAGCAATCTGCCGACGTTCAATTTCAAGCAAGCCATTACGCAGATGGTGCAGCGCAACGGCTCCGACTTGCTGCTCAAGGTGGGCCGGCCGGCGACCATTCGCGTGAACGGTGAGCTGGTCTCGCTCGAAACGGCGCCCCTCAAGCCGGAAGAGCTGAAGTCGCTGGCCGAGCAGATCATGACGCCGCGGCAGGTCAAGGAGTTCGCCGAGCACAAGGAAGCCGACTTCGCGATCGGCGTGCCGGGCGTGGGCCGGTTCCGCACGAACGTCTACCAGCAGCGCGGCACGGTCGCGTTCGCGTTCCGGGCAATTCCGTACGAGGTCAAACAGATCCGCGAGCTCAATCTCCCCGGCGTGCTCGAGGAGATCGCCCTCAAGCCGCGCGGGCTGGTCCTGGTGACGGGCGTGACGGGGTCGGGGAAATCGACGGCGCTCGCCGCGATGATCAATCACGTGAACACCAACCGGCGCGTCAACATCATCACGATCGAAGATCCGATCGAGTTCCTGCACCGCGACCAGCACGCCAACATCTCGCAGCGCGAGGTCGGCAACGACACGCTGACGTTCAACTCGGCGCTGCGGCACGTGCTGCGGCAGGATCCCGATCTGATCCTGATCGGCGAGATCCGTGACATGGAGACGCTGGACACGGCGCTCAAGGCCGCCGACACGGGGCACATGGTGTTCTCGACGCTGCACACGACGGATGCGACGCAGACGGTCAGCCGCGTGATCTCGTTCTTCCCGCCGCACCAGCACGACGAAATCCGCCACCTGTTGTCCACGGCGCTCCAGGCGATCGTCTCGCTGCGCCTGGTGCCGCGCAAGGACGGCCGCGGCCGCGTGCCGGCGGCGGAAGTCCTCATCAATACGGCCGCGGTCGCCGACAACATCCGTGATCTCTCCAAGCAGCTCAGCATCCCCGATCTCATCGCCGAAGGCTCCGTGCAATACGGCATGCAGAGCTTCGACCAGTCGCTCTTCCACTGGTACCAGCAGGGTGTGATCAGCTATGAGAGCGCGATCTTCTATGCGTCGAACCCGAGCGAGTTCGCGCTGAAGGTGTCGGGGGTCGATTCGTCGGGGAACCGGCTGGGCGGGGCCGACCAGGCCGGGGCGATCGAGCTGACGCCCTGATGTTCAAGAAAGTGCTGATCGCGAACCGCGGGGAGATCGCCCTGCGGGTGATCCGCGCGTGCAAGGAGCTGGGCGTCGAGACGGTGGCGGTCTATTCCGAGGCGGACCGCGAGTCGCTGCACGTCCGCTTCGCCGACGACGACGTCTGCATCGGGCGCGCCCCCAGCCGCGACAGTTATCTCAACATCCCGCGCCTGATCGCCGCCGCCGAAATCACCGGCGCCGATGCGATCCATCCCGGCTACGGATTTCTCGCCGAGAACGCCGAGTTCGCCGAGAAGGTCAGCGCCTCGAGCATCGCGTTCATCGGCCCCACGCCCGATCAGATCCGCCAGATGGGGGACAAGGCTGCCGCAAGGAAGCTGGCGAAGCAGCAAGGCGTCCCTACCGTTCCCGGTTCCCCGGGGCCCGTCGACTCACTGGAAGGCGGCCAGCAGGTCGCCGGCGAGATCGGCTTTCCGGTGATCATCAAGGCGGCGGCGGGCGGGGGCGGGAAAGGGATGCGGGTCGCGAACGACGCCGATCAATTCGCGCAGTCGTTTACGCTCGCCAAGCAGGAAGCGCTCGCGGCCTTCAATTCGGACGAGGTCTACATCGAGAAGTACCTCGCGCGCCCGCGGCACATCGAGATCCAGATCATGGGGGATACGCACGGCAAGGTGATGCATCTGTGCGAGCGCGACTGCTCCGTGCAACGGCGCCATCAGAAGCTCATCGAGGAAGCGCCATCGCCCGTCGTGGACCAGACGCTGCGCCAGGACATCGGCGATTCCGCCGTGAAGCTCGCCGAGGCGATCGGCTACGTCGGCGCCGGGACGATCGAGTTTTTGCTCGATGCCGACGGGTCGTTCTATTTCATGGAGATGAATACCCGGATTCAGGTCGAGCATCCCGTGACGGAGATGTGCACCAACTTCGATCTCGTCAAGGAGCAGATCGCCGTTGCCGCCGGCGCGCCGCTGTCGTTCGTCATGAACGGGCACCGCCTGCGCGGCCACGCGATCGAGTGCCGCGTCAACGCCGAAGACCCGAGCCGCAACTTCCAGCCGTCCCCCGGCGTGATCACCGCGTATCATCCGCCCGGCGGGCCCGGCGTACGGGTGGACACGCACATCTACGCGGGGTACACCGTCCCGCCGTACTACGACTCCCTGCTGGCCAAGGTGATCGTGCACGGCAATACGCGGACGGAGGCGCTCGCCCGTATGCGGCAGGCACTCGACTCATTTATCATTGAGGGCGTGACCACGACGATTCCGTTTTTGAGCCGGGTCATGCGCCACCCGGACTTCGTCGCGGGCAAGGTGGATACGAAATTCCTCGAGCGGGAGCCGCAACTCCTCAAAGATCAAACATGAAAATCGACGTCTATCACACCCCACTCGGCCTGAATGCAGGGGATTTGACCGGCCGGGCGGTCGTCGTCATTGACGTGCTGCGCGCGACGAGCACGATCGTCACGGCGCTGGCCGCCGGCGCCAAAGCCATTGTGCCTGCGGCGAGCTCCGAAGAAGCGGTGCGGCTCACGTCCAACCTGGAAAAAAACGGCATCGTGCTCGCGGGCGAGCGTCGCCTGCTGAAGGTCGAAGGCTTCGCGCTGGGGAATTCGCCGCGCGAGATGACGGCGGAGGCGGTGGGCGGCAAGACGCTGTTCCTCGCGACGACCAACGGCACGCCCGCGCTGCTCGCCGCCCAGGGGGGCGAGCCGGTGCTGGTCGCGGCGGCGTTGAACTTCAGCGCCGTGGCGGAGCGGGCCCGCAATCTGTTCACCGAGCGGGGCGATCTCGTCATCATTTGCGCCGGCCGCGACAAGCAGTTCGCGCTGGAAGATGCCTACACGGCCGGCCGCCTGATCAAAGCGGTGAAGAAGGGCGTGCCGCCCAAGAAGCTCACGCTCAATGACGCCGCGCAGGTCTCGCTCGATCTCGCCGCGCAGCAGGGCGGCTGGCAGGACGCCCTCGGCGCGAGCGACGCGGCGCGACAGCTCGCCGAGGCCGGCCTGGGCGACGACGTCAAGTTCTGCGCGAGCCCCGATCGGCTTTCGATTGTCCCCGTGTACGCGGACCGTCGCATCGCGGCATGAATCACAAGGCGCGGCCAGAGCTCATCGGCATCGCGGCCCTGCTGGTGGGTGTCTTCCTCGGTCTCACGCTGCTGCCCCCGCCGGTCGCCGTCACGGGCAGTTGGGGACGCACGATCGGCGGCGCGTTGTGGCAGCTGTTCGGGCTGGGCGCCGTCCTCGTGCCGATCCTGGGCGTCGCGTGGGCGCTGGCGGCATTCGAGCGGCTCGGCGCGCTCTCCTGGGGCCGCGCGGCGTCGCTCGGCGCCGGCTTGATCCTGCTCGTTCCCTATGGCATCGCGGTGGCGATCGGGCCCGCGTTTCCTGCCGATTACACCAACTGGACGCGGACCGAGCGTCTGGTGGGGCTGTTCCCCGGTTTCCTCGCGAATGGCGTGGAAGGCGCGATCGGCACGGCGGGAGCGGTGCTGGCCGGCCTCTTCGCGCTGTCCGCTGTTGGGATTGTGACGGTAGGGTGGCATCCGCTGACCCTCCTGCGGCAACGGGAAGAGGGACGGGGGACGGGAGACGGGGAAAAGCCCGCTCAGAGAATCAAGGTCCCTCCACGCGAACCGGACGCACCCGTCTCTCGTCCCCCGTCCCTCGTCCCCAGAGATCGGAAACCGAAGCCCTCGGCGCCACCGAAACCCGCCTCGCCACCGCCGCCGGGTTCGCTGATCCCCCCGATCGACTTACTGACCGAAGGTCCGATGGCGGTGGAGGACGCCGACGCCGCGCAGATCGAAGACATGGGGCGGCGGCTCGTGAACACGCTCGAAACGTTCCGCGTGGGTGCGCAGATCACGAACAAGACCGTGGGCCCGGTCGTCACACGCTTCGAGCTGGAGCCCGGTCGCGGCGTGAAAGTGGGACGCGTGTCCTCGCTCGCCGACGATCTCGCGCTCGCGATGCGCGCGCAGTCGCTGCGCATCGTGGCGCCGATTCCCGGCAAAGCGGCGATCGGCATCGAGGTGCCGAATCCGACGCCGCGGCTGGTGCACGTGCGGGATCTCATCGACAGCGCCGAGTTTCGCCGCGCGGCGCGCGTGCTGCCGGTGGTGCTGGGGCGCAATCTCGAAGGCGACGAAGTTGTGGACGATCTCACGAAGATGCCGCACCTCTTGATCGCCGGCGCAACGGGGTCGGGGAAATCGGTGTGCATCAACGCGATCATCACGAGCCTCGTCTACGCACACGGTCCCGACAAGCTGAAGCTGTTGATGATCGATCCGAAGATGGTCGAGCTGTCGATGTACAGCGCGCTCCCGCACCTTGGCCTGCCGGTCGTGACGAGTCATCACAAGGCGGCGAACGTGCTGAAGTGGGCCGTCTGGGAGATGGAGCGCCGGTACCGGTTGCTGCACGCCAACCACGCGCGCAACATCACGGATTTCAACGCGAAGGTGGAAGGACGAAAACCGCTCGTCGGGATGCGGGATACGGGATACGTGAAACGTGATGACGCATCCCCCATCCCGCATCCCGAGTCGCGCGAGCCGTACACGGGAGGCATTCTCCCGTACGTCGTATTGATTGTCGACGAGCTGGCGGACCTCATGCTCACGGTGCAGGGCGAGATCGAGACCCCGCTGGCGGTGCTGGCGCAGAAAGCGCGCGCGATCGGTATTCATCTCATGCTCGCCACGCAGCGCCCGTCGGTGAACGTCATCACGGGACTCATCAAGGCGAACTTCCCGTGCCGGATCGCGTTCCGCGTCTCGGCGAAAGTCGATAGCCGCACGATTCTCGACCAGAACGGCGCCGAGACATTGCTGGGGAACGGTGACATGCTGTTCCTGCCGCCCGGCAAAAGCGAATCGATGCGCGTGCAGGGCGCGTTCATTTCGACGGACGAGACCGAACGTCTCATGGAGTGGTACAAGGCGCACGCGGCGGCTGCTGTCGCCGCTCCGGGGACGTCGATCGACGAGCAGGTCGCGGCGCTCGAAAAAGCCGAAAAAGAAGGGGAAGAGGGACGGGGGACGGGGGACGGGGAAAGCGCCGAGCGCGATCCGCTGTTCCGGCAGGCCGCCGAGGTGTGCATCCAGAATCAGCTCGGCTCGACGTCGCTGCTGCAGCGGCGCATGAGCATCGGCTATGGGCGGGCGGCGCGGATCATCGACCAGCTCGAACTTGCCGGGATTCTTGGGCCCGCGAATGGCTCAAAACCGCGCGATGTCCTGCTGGGTCTGGAGGAACTGGACGATCTCACCGGCCCGGAAGGCGCGAACGCGAGCAGCTGACGGTGGTGGTGCGGAGTTTTGCACCGGTGAGCGCGATTCCGATGACGTGCTCCGGTCTGCGTGTGATAGCTTCGGCGCATGTCGAGTGGCGTTCACAGCGATCCCGCGGATTGGAGCGATCCCCGCCATCGACTCGGCGTGGCCGGTGAGGAGCAAGCGATCCGTTACCTCCAAAGCCGAGGCTGGGAGGTGGTGTCGCACCGCTTCCGCGTCGGCCGCATCGAGCTCGACCTCGTCGCCAGGCGCGGCCATCTCGTTGCCTTCTTCGAAGTCAAAGCGCGTCGCGGCACGGCATTCGGCAGCCCCTTTGAAGCGATCACCGGCGCGAAACGGCGGGAAATCGTGAAGGCGGCGCGGGTCTGGATGGATCGGTACGGGCAACGGTGCGACGTGTACCGCTTTGACTGTATCGCTATTGTGGACAATAAGTTAGAGCACCTGGAGGACGCCTTCCGACCAGGATGGCGATAAGCGCAGGTTCGGTATATATTCGGGTCTCCAAACCAAGCGGAGCCCGCCACCCATGTCGAGGTCTCTCATGGCAGAACAGCCACAGCCCACCAAGCTCACCGACGACCGCCGCAAGGCGCTGACCCTCGCCATTACGCAGATCGAGAAAACGTGCGGCAAAGGGTCCATCATGCGGATGGGCGCCGACTCGCCGCAGGTGCGCGTGGCCGGAATCTCGACCGGCGCGATCAATCTCGATGCGGCGATCGGCATCGGCGGCATCCCCCGCGGCCGGGTCACGGAGATCTTCGGGCCCGAGTCGAGCGGCAAGACGACGCTGGCGCTGCATGTCGTGGCGCACGCGCAGCGCGAAGGCGGTGCCGCCGCCTACATCGACGCCGAGCACGCGCTCGACGTCGAGTACGCGAAGAAGCTGGGAGTGGACATCGAGAACCTGCTCGTCTCCCAGCCCGACACGGGAGAGCAGGGCCTCGAGATCTGCGAGATCCTGGTGCGTTCCGGTGCGGTGGACGTCGTCGTCGTCGACTCGGTCGCGGCGCTCGTGCCCAAAGCCGAAATCGAAGGAGAAATGGGCGACTCGTTGCCGGGGCTGCAAGCCCGGCTCATGAGCCAGGCGCTGCGCAAGCTGGCGGGGGCGATCAACCGCTCGCGCACCTCGGTGATCTTCATCAATCAGCTGCGTGAGAAGATCGGGGTCATGTTCGGCAACCCCGAAACCACCAGCGGCGGTCGCGCGCTGAAGTTCTACGCGTCGGTGCGGCTCGACATGCGGCGCATCGGGCCGGTGAAGGAGCGGGAGATAGTCATCGGCAACCACGTGCGCGTGAAGGTGGTGAAGAACAAGGTGGCGCCGCCGTTCCGGCAGGCGGAGTTCGACATCATGTTCGACGAAGGGATCAGCCACGAGTCGCTGCTGGTGGATATCGCGGCGGAGGCCGGCATCATCGAGAAGTCAGGCGCCTGGTATTCGTATGGCAAGGAGCGGATCGGGCAGGGGCGTGAGAACGCCAAGCTGTACCTCAAGGACCATCCCGACATGTCGGCCGAGGTCGAGGGACGCGTGAAGGAGCACCTCGGCATCAAGGCTACCGGCGGGGGGGACGGAGGAGGCGGGGCGGGTGGCGACGAGGAGACCGCCACGAGCGAAGAATGATCCTCACAGGACTCGCCCCCGATCCACGCCGGCCGGACTATAGGCTGGTCGAAGTGGATCGGGGGCGTTTTGCATCGCTGCCGGCCGCCGCGCTGGCGGGGCTGGACCTGGCCGTCGGCCACGAGATTCGCCCGCTGGTCCTCGAGCGGCTGCAGCAGCTGGCCGACGTCGAGGCGGCCCATCGCGCCGCGCTGCGCGCGCTCGCGCGCCGCGCCCACGCGCGGTTCGACCTGCGGCGCCGGCTGCTGCAGAAACAACACCCGCCCGGGGCCGTGGACGCTGCGCTCGATCGCGTGAGCGCCGCCGGATTGCTCGACGACACACGCTTCGCCGTCGATTATGCCGCCGCCAAGGCGCGACGCGGTCGTGGTGCGTCGCGGTTGGTGCGCGATCTCCAGGCTCAAGGCGTTGATCGCCGTGTTGCCGAAGATGCGGTGCGTAGCGCACTCGCGGCCGAGGGCGTCGATCCGGCCGACGCCGTTCGTGTCCTGGCGGAGAAGCGGGCGCGGCAGCTGGCGGGGTTGCCGGCGGCGGTGAGGAAGCGGAGGCTGGTCGCGTTCTTGGTGCGGAGAGGGTTTGGAGGAGCGGAGGTGAGAGCGGTGGTGGAGGGGCTGGCCTCCTAGAATCCCCGGGGCATCGCCCCGGGGTCAACCCACCCTGGAAAGATTCGGTGAGTAGCCGAGGTTGCGGTGCATAAGGCAAGTGGACTCTACGCTCACGTCACATGGCATACCTACCGGCGTATCCCAATGATTCGGAAGTACGATGTGCCGGCCATCGTCGCGTCGGTCCATCAGGCAGCTGCACACACCGGCGTCCGGGTGCACGCGCAGGCGGTGCTTCGAGATCATGTTCACCTCTTGGTCAGCTACCTACCGACCGCAACCGTCTCTTCCTTCATTCGACATGCGAAATCAGAATCTGCTCGTCGAGTGAACATCGGTCGCAAAGACGCACAGCGACTGCAATGGGCTCGGGGGTTCTTCGCGGGCTCGCTCTCGCGGGATCATATCTTTGCGACGCGATCTTACATTGCACGGCAGTTCCATCGACACCCCGACCTGGTGCCGCTCTAGCCAGGGTAGGTTGACCCCGGGGCGACGCCCCGGGGTCCAACCCACACTTTCTCGAACTCAATCGTGAGCAACCAATCCTGCCCCTTAACTCCCATCCTTCCTTTCAGTTGCACCTCTCCACGCTATATTCCCCGCCATGAAGTCCGCCGACATCCGCCGCAAGTTCCTCGACTACTTCAAGGCGCGTCGCCATACCGAGGTAGCCAGCGCCTCGCTCGTCCCCGCCGACGATCCCACCCTGCTCTTCACCAATGCCGGCATGGTGCAGTTCAAGCGCGTGTTTCAGGGTCTGGAACGTCGTGACTACACCCGGGCGGTGACCTGCCAGAAGTGTGTGCGGGCCGGCGGCAAGCACAACGACCTCGAGCAGGTGGGCCACACGGCCCGCCACCACACCTTCTTCGAGATGCTCGGCAATTTCTCGTTCGGCGATTACTTCAAGAAGGAAGCGATCGAGTACGCCTGGGAGTGGGTCACCGGCAGCAAGTGGCTCGGCATCGACCCCGATCGGCTGTACGTGACGGTGCACCACACCGACGATGACGCCCGCAAGCTCTGGCGCCAGGTGACCGGCATCGCGGACACGCGGATCTACGGCCTCGGCGACAAGGACAATTTCTGGCAGATGGGCGATACGGGACCCTGCGGCCCGTGCTCGGAGATCCTCGTCGATATTCGCGGGATGCGGGATGCGAGAAGCGGGATGCGTGATCTCGCGCTTGACGAGTTTGTTGCTGTGAGCGAAGAGGGGAAGCTGCTGGAGATTTGGAATCTCGTCTTCATGCAGTACGACCAGCAACCCAACGCATCCCGCATCCCGCTCCCCGCGCCTTCGGTCGACACCGGTGCAGGGTTGGAACGCATCTCGGCCGTCATGCAAAACGTCTCCTCCAACTTCGATACGGACCTATTTCACCCGATCATCGCGCAAGCCGTCGAGATCGTGGGGCGCCCCTACGACCGCGGCCCCGCCGGCGCGCCGTATCGCGTGCTCGCCGACCACGCGCGCGCCGTCGCGTTTCTGCTCGCCGATGGCGTCTACCCGTCGAACGAAGGCCGCGGCTACGTGCTGCGGCGCATCCTGCGGCGCGCCGTGCGCCACGCCTGGTTGCTGGGCCGGCGCGAGCCGACGCTGGCCCAACTGACGCGCGCGGTCAGCGGCGTGATGGGCGACGTGTATCCGGAGCTGGTGTCGAAGCAGCAGCACATCGAGCGGATCACGCGTGCCGAGGAAGAGCGCTTCCTGGAGACGATCGAAGGGGGACTTGAGAGGATGGAGGAGTTGAGGGGGACGGGTGTGATAACGGGGGAGGATGCATTCAAGTTATACGATACCTTTGGTTTCCCAATCGACCTTACGCAAATGATTGCGTCGGAGCGGAAGCAGACGGTGGATGTCGAGGGGTTCGAGCAGGCACTCGGCCACCAGCGGCGCAGATCGCGGGCGGCGCGAAAGGCCGGGACACGGGAAACGGGAAACGTGCAACGGGGCGGCGACTGGGTTCAGGTGAAATCGAAAGGCAAGCAGAAATGGATCGGCTACGACGCCACCAAGGCCGAGACTGAGCCGATCGCATTCCGGCAGACGGGTGATCAACTCGAGATCATCCTGGAGGAGAATCCGTTCTACGCCGAGTCCGGTGGTCAGGTCAGCGATACCGGCGTGGTCAAGGGTGACGGTTGGGAGTTGACCGTCGAAGACGTCGAGAAGGTGGACGGCAAGAGCGCCGTCGTCGGGACGTTCGGGGAAGCGTTCGAGCCCACGGCCGCGGTGGCCCAGGTCAATGAGGCGAGACGCCGTAACATCGAGCGCAACCATACGGCGACCCATCTGGTGCACGCGGCGCTCCGCAAGGTGCTCGGCACCCACGTCCGCCAGGCCGGCTCGGTCGTGGCGCCGGACCGCTTGCGGTTCGACTTCAGCCATCATGGCCCGATCGCGGATGACGCGCTCGCCCATATAGAAGAGGAGGTCAACCAGCACATCTGGGAGAACCACGCCGTCGCGACGCGGCAGATGGCCTATAAGGACGCGATCGCCGCGGGCGCCATGGCCTTTTTCACCGAGAAGTACGGCGACATCGTGCGCGTCGTGGATGTCCCGGGCGTCTCGCTGGAGCTGTGCGGCGGTACGCACGTCCCGACCACCGGGCAGATCGCGCTCTTCCGATTCACGCACGAAACCGGCGCCGCTGCCGGCGTGCGGCGCATCGAGGCGCTCACGGGACCCGCGGCCTATCGGTCCGCGCTCGACTTGCAGCAGCGGCTGTCCGCGGCGGCGGGATTACTGAAGACGCAGCCGGAGCATCTCGCGCGCCGCATCGAGGCGATGCTGGAAGAGAACAAGAAGCTCGAGCGGCGAGTGGACGAGCTGCTCCGGGGAAGCGGGAAGGGGGAAGGGGGACGCGTCGAACAGATCGGCGACGTGGAGCTCCACATCTCGGAATCGAGTCTCGACGATCGCGCGCAAATCGCGGCGTTGATGGATGGCTTCCGTGAGAAGCATAAGGATGCTATCTCGGTGCTATTCACGATCGGCGACAAGCCGGGCATTCATGTGGCAGTCACGAACAACTTGATCGCGCAAGGCATCAAGGCCGGCGATATCGCGAATGCCATCGCGGCCACAGCCGGTGGCAAGGGCGGCGGCCGACCGCAGTTTGCATCCGCCGGTATCGGTGATACCGCGAGAATGCGCGATGCCCGGGAACAGACGCCTCGCATCGTGCGGGAACTGCTGAAGCGATGACGCGAGAAGATGTTCTGGCCTGGTTAGACGCGCGCAGGCCGTCGCCTCCGGAGACGCTGCGCCGGCGGATCGATCGCGCGATCGATGAGCTGCTCCCGGCTCCCCGCTCCCCGCTCCCCGTTTACCTGGCGCAGGTCGGCCAAACCTTGCTCGACGGCGTGGTGGGCAAGCCGCAGGGAGGCCGCGAGCTGGCGCTCGATCTGCTGGCCGCCGACGCGTTCGCCACCTATGCCTTCGAAGCACAGGCCGAAGCGGGAGGAGGGGAGGAATCGCATGCGACTTGATGGTCCGGGTTTGCTCGTGCTCGTGGATCCGGTGCGCACGACCGGCGCCGAAGCGGCGCGGATCGGCCGGGAAGCCAAGGCGGCGGGCGTGCGGGGGCTGTTGATCGGGTCGTCGTTCGACGGCGCCGCGCAGACGCATGACGTGGCGCGCGCGCTGCGCGAGAACGCGCCCGGCATTCCGGTCGCGCTCTTCCCCGGCTCGGCGATGCAGCTCACCGACCAGGTGGACCTGGTGCTGTTCCTGTCGCTCGTCTCGGGCCGCAATGCGCAGTATCTCATCGAAGAGCACGTGCGCGCGGTGCCGTTTCTGCAGCAGCATCCGGTCGCAACGCTGTCCACCGCGTACATCCTCATCGACGGCGGCCGGGTGACGAGTGTGGAGTCGGTGAGCCAGACGCGGCCGCTTCCCGCCGACAAACCCGAGCTGGCGGCGGCGCACGCCACCGCGGCGACGTTGATCGGCATGCAGGCGGTCTATCTCGATGCGGGGAGCGGTGCCGAACGGCCCGTCACGACCGAGGTGATTCGCGCGTGCCGCGCCGCCGTGCCCGGGCGGCCGCTGTTCGTCGGCGGGGGCATTCGCACGCCGGCGCAGGCGCGCGCGGCGCGCGCGGCGGGGGCGGACTTCGTCGTCATCGGGACCGTAACAGAGGAAAAGCCCGGAGAGAGCCTGGCGGCGTTCGTCGAGGCTGTGCGGTGAGCGTCGAGAAAATCCGGGAGTCCCTCGGCGGCCTCGCGACGCTCGCCGGCCGGGTCGCCGCCGAGCAGGCGGACGAGATCGCGGCCATCGCGGACCGCTACGAGACGACGCTGCGCGGCGGCGGCACCCTGTTCTTTGCGGGGAACGGCGGCAGTGCCGCCGACGCGCAGCATCTCGCGACCGAGTACGTGGTGCGCTACCAGACGAACCGGCCGGCGATGCGCGCCGTCGCGCTCACGACCGACACGTCGTTGCTGACGGCATGCGCCAACGACATGGGCTTCGACGAGGTGTTCGCACGGCAGGTCGACGCGCTGGCGGAGCCGGGCGACCTGCTGGTGCTGCATTCGACGTCCGGCGAAAGTCCCAACGTCATTCGCGCCGCGCAATCAGCGCGGGCGCGCGGCGTCGGCGTGGTCGCGTTTCTGGGAAAGGGCGGCGGGCACCTGAAGGAGCTCGCCGATGCCGCGCTCATCATCCCCGCCGACGACACGGCGCACATCCAGGAGCTGCATCTCGCGATCGAGCACGTCATCTGCAATCTCGTCGAGGACCGGCTCAAGGGATGATCGATCTCGCCGGGAAGCGCGCGTTCGTGACGGGCGGAGGCAGGGGCATCGGGCGCGCGACGGCGCTGATGCTGGCGCGCGCCGGGGCGAAAGTGGCCGTGGGGTATCGCAGCCGCAAACCGGCCGCGGATCCACGGATCGTCGCGGCCGTGCGCGGCGACCTCGGCACGGCGACGGGTGCGAAGAAAGCGGTCGCCGAAGCGCTGCGAGCCCTGGGTGGGCTCGAGATCCTCGTCGTGAATCACGGCGTCTGGCCACCGGACGACGTGCCCGTCGCCAAGCTGAGCGACGAGCAGTGGGAGGCCACGCGCCGCGCCAATCTCGACGCGGTGATCTACGTCTGCCGCGCGGCGATCCCGAGCATCCCGGAGGGCGGCACGATCGTGCTCGTCGCCTCGACGGCTGGCCAGCGTGGCGAGGCATTTCACGCCGATTACGCCGCCACGAAGGGCGCGGTCATCTCGTTTACCAAATCCCTTGCCGTCGAATTGGCGCCCAAGGTCACGGTGAACTGCGTTGCGCCGGGCTGGGTCGACACGGATATGTCACGACCCGCATTCGACACACCGAAAGACGGGAAACGAGAAACGGGAGACGGGAAACGGAAAATCGAGGCAACGATCCCGCTAGGACGGGTCGCCAGCGCTGAGGACATTGCCGGCCCCATCGTCTTTCTATGCTCATCGCTCGCGCGCCACATCACCGGGGAGATTCTCAACGTCAACGGGGGGTCGGTGCTGTGCGGGTAGTCCACGTGTCCCGTGTCCCGTTGCGCGTTTCCCGATGACCTTCCCTGCTACGCTGCCCATCCCGTCCGAAGTCCTGAAGATCGCCAAGAAGCTGGAAGACGCGGGCTACGAGACGTGGTGCGTCGGCGGCGCGATCCGGGACAACCTGCTGGGCCTCGAGAACCACGATTTCGACCTCACTACCTCGGCGCCCCCCGCGGCGGTCCAGAAGGTCTTCAAGCGCACGGTGCCGGTGGGCATCGAGCACGGCACGGTGGCCGTCCTCGATGCCAACAACCAGCCGCACGAGGTCACGACGTTTCGCAAGGACATTCAGACCGATGGGCGCCACGCCGTCGTCGAGTTCGGGGTGTCGCTCATGGACGACCTGGCGCGCCGGGACTTCACGATCAACGCCATCGCCTATCATCCGATCACGCACGAGTGGCGCGATCCTTTTCAAGGCGAGCAGGATCTCGGCAAGAAGCTGATCCGCTCGGTCGGCGATGCCAACTGGCGCTTTCAGGAAGACTATCTGCGGATCCTGCGTGCGCTGCGCTTCAGCGCGCGCTTCGAGTTCCGCATCCATTCCCGGACGCTCGAAGCAGCCAAGGCGAACTCGCAGGGGCTCGCGCAGCTCTCGGCGGAGCGTGTGCGGGATGAGTGGTTCAAGGGACTGCAGACTGCGGTGCGCCCGTCGAAACTCGTTGCGCTGTGGCGAGATGTCGGTGCTACTCGAATCTGGCTGCCCGAGATGCGGGATGCGGGAAGCGGGATGCGCGACGTCCTGAAGGACGTCGACAAACTACCGCGGGATCCGGTATTGATTACGGCAGTGCTCGCAAAGGATCCTGCCTCTTTGCTGACTCGGTTGAAGTGCTCCAACCGTGACATTGAACGAGGGCGTACTATCGCGCAATGGCGCGACCGATATCCCGAGTCGACAGATCCGGCGTCCGTTCGCCGTTGGCTTGCACAAACGGGCGAAGCGTCAGCTGACCTACTCGCGATTCGAAAGGATTCGAAACTGGAGGCGGCGATTGCGGCGATAAAGCGTCGCAATGACCCGCTGACTCTCAAGGACCTCGCGGTCAAGGGCGATGAGCTTATCGAAGCCGGTGTTCGCCCCGGTCCAGGCGTTGGCGAAACACTGCAACGGTTGCTCGACGAGGTCCTGGAGGATCCAAACCGCAACACCAAGGTGTATCTCCTCTCCCGTGTCTAAGGCCCTGTTGTACGCGCTCATCGCCGCCGCCGGCAACGTGCTCGGCGCGCTGGCGGTCACGCGGCGTGCCGTGCGCGAGCTCACGGTCATCGAGCATTTGCTGGCGTTCGGAGCGGGATTCATGCTCTCGGTTGCCGTCATCGAGCTTTTGCCCGCAGCCTTTGCCCGCAGCGGCGCCGGCGCGCCCGCGTTGGTGCTGGCCGGCTACCTCGCGGTGCATCTCACGCAACACACCGTCACGCCGCATTTCCACTTCGGGGAAGAGACGCACACGATCAGCTCCGTCGCGGGGACGTCGGCACTCGTAGGGCTGTTGCTGCATACCTTCTTCGACGGCGTCGCGATCGCCAGCGCCTTCCTCGTCCGCCCGCAGCTCGGCTTCATGGTATTCATCGCCATCTTCCTGCATAAGCTCCCCGAGGGAGTGACGATCTCGAGCATCATGATGGCCGGTGGCCGGACCCGGGGACGGGCGATCGCCGCCGCCGCTTTGCTCGGCCTGGCGACCCTCGTCGGCGTCATCCTGACGGATCAGGTGGGGTTTCTCGTACAGCATGGCCTGGCGCTGTCGGCCGGGGTCACGATCTATGTCGCCGCGTCGAACCTCGTGCCCGAGCTGCAGGGGAAGCACGGCTGGACGATGCCGGCGGCGTTTTTTGCCGGAGCGGCGGTATTCTTCGTTACGAAGCTGCTACTCGACTCTCTGTGATCGGGATGCGGGATGCGCGGTGATTGCTCAGGCTGCGAATGAGACCAATAATGATCGCGATCGATCGGGAGCACAGGTCAATCGCGACCTGAACGTTTTCGGTCGGAAGGAGTTCCAGACGTCGTAGGACACACAGGTGACTGAACAACTCCGTGTTCGACCCAAGGGCGATCTTCAATCCCCGAATGAATTGTGGGGTCGTGCCCAGCGAGTACCCTTCCGCGATATTTGCAGGAATCGAAAGCGATGCTCGGCGGATTTGGTCGATAAGGGCGAAATGCTTGGAGAGGCGTGTATCGAGGGTGAGCGAATAGCCCTGGAAAGCGAGATCCTGGGCAACGTGCCAGGCATCAAGCTTGTCGAGTTTTCTCATACTCTCATGTGTACCGAGACTGCGGCCGTTGCCATCATGAATTCAGCGCAAGGTGGGTCGATTATTACGCATCCCGCATCCCGCATCTCGCATCCCGGATGGGGATCGTGACCGAACCCACCCTTTTCCAGGGCTCCACCGAGCCCCTCGCCGCGCGGATGCGGCCGAAGACGCTGGACCAGTTTCTCGGTCAAGAGCATCTCCTCGGCCCGGGCAAAGCCCTCGGCGATCTGATTCGGCGTGGCGACGTCGGGTCGTGCATCTTCTGGGGCCCGCCCGGCTCCGGCAAAACCACCCTCGCCAGGATCATCGCGAACTATACCGACCGGCACTTCGAGCCCTTCTCGGCGGTCACGGAGGGCGTGGCTCGCGTGCGCGAGATCATCAAAGAGGCGGAGGAGCGGCTCAAGTATCAGGGGCAGGGGGCGATCCTGTTCTGCGACGAGATCCACCGCTTCAACAAGGCGCAGCAGGACGCATTTCTGCCGTGGGTCGAGAACGGCATCATCACGCTGATCGGGGCGACGACGGAGAACCCGAGCTTCGAGCTGACGGGAGCGCTGCTGTCGCGCTGCCGTGTGTTTGTGCTGGAACCGTTGAACGACGAGCATATACGGACGGTGATTGAGCGCGCTCTTCGGGAAACGGGATGCGAGATGCGGGAAGCGGGATGCGTGAGCGAGGAGGGGATAGATCTACTTGTGAAGCACGCGCAGGGTGACGCCAGACGCGCGCTCAATACGCTCGAAGCCCTTCTCAAGTACGTGCACGCATCTCGCATCCCGCATCCCGCATCTCGCGATATCGTTCAACAGGTATTAGAAAAACCGCTGCCAGTCTACGACAAGGGCGGTGAACAGCACTTCAACCTGATCTCGGCATTGCACAAAGCGGTGCGTGGCTCGGACGCCGACGGCGCGCTCTACTGGCTCGCGCGCATGCTCGCCGGAGGCGAGGATCCGCTGTACATCGCGCGGCGACTGGTGCGCATGGCGGTCGAGGACATCGGGCTGGCCGATCCGCGCGCGCTCACAGTCGCGCTGGCCGGCAAAGACGCCTATCACTTCCTGGGCAGCCCGGAGGGCGAATTGGCGCTTGCGGAGGCCACGATTTACCTCGCGACCGCGCCAAAGTCGAACCGCGCCTACGATGCGTTTGGCCGGGCCATGGAGGCCGCCCAGCAGTATCCCGCCGAGCCCGTGCCGCTGCACATCCGCAATGCGCCCACCGGACTGATGAAGGAGCTGGGCTACGGCGCGGGATACCGCTACGCGCACGATTCCGAGCACGCCTATATCCCGCAGGAGTACCTGCCGCCGGCACTGCGTGGCAGCAAGTGGTACGAGCCGACCGCCTCAGGTTATGAGAAAACCATCAGCGAGCGCATCGCGTGGTGGGAACAACTGAAGCGCGCGGCGGCGCCCTAGCTCTCCTCCGTCGTCTGCGTCAGCCTGCGCTGCAGGCCATGCCGCTCCATCAGCCGATACAACGTGGTCCGGTCCACGGCGGCGATCCGCGCCGCGCGGGAGATGTTGTTGTCGGCCTGCCCGACCAGCCAGGTGAGATAGCGGCGCTCGAATTCCGCCAGCAGCCGCTCGCGCGCCACGTGATAGGTCTCCTCGAGCGGCATCGTGACCGCAGCAGTAGGGGAGGCCGCTTCTTCGACGCCGGACTGGCCGGGGCTGAAGGGGAGGTCCTCGGCCCGCAGCTCGACGCCCGGCTCGAGCAGCACGACGGCATGCTCGATCACGTTCTGCAGCTCGCGCACGTTTCCCGGCCAGGCATGCGTCCGCAGGGCACGCACGGCGCTGTCGGACAGCGTCGGGACGGCGTTCCCGTGCTCCGCCCCCCGGTGCGCATGCCAATAGTAATTGAGGAAATGGTTGGCGAGCAGCGGGATGTCTTCCGTCCGGTTTTGCAGCCGCGGGACATTGATCGGCACGACGCGCAAGCGGTAGTACAAGTCCTCGCGCAACGTGCCCGACTTGACCGCCGCTTCGGGGTCGCCGTTCGTCGCGGCGATGAAGCGCACGTTGACGACCGCGTCCGTCGTTTCGCTGCCCACCCGTCGTACGACGCCATCCTGGATGACGCGGAGCAGCTTGGCCTGCGTCGGCTTGGACATCTCGAGCAGCTCGTCCAGAAACAGCGTCCCGCCATTCGCGGTCTCGAGCAGTCCGGCCTTGTCGCGCACGGCGCCGGTGAACGCCCCCTTGACGTGCCCGAACATCTCCGACTCGAGCAGCGCCTCGGGCAGCGCAGCGCAGTTCAACGCCACGAGTGGCTTGCTACTGCGGCGGCTGTGCGCATGAATGAACTGCGCGATCAATTCCTTGCCCGAGCCGCTCGCGCCGGTGATGAACACGGAGGCGTCGGTGGGCGCCACCCGGCGCGCCAGATCGATCGCGCGGCGGAAGATCGGCGCCACGCCCAGCACCTGCACGCGATCGCTGTTGCCGTGCTCCTTCACGAAATCCGCTTGCTGCTGCTTCGATTCGTTGGTGACGCTCACCGTGTGCACGGCGCGCCCGATGAGGATCTGGAAGTGCGTCGCCGAGAACGGCTTGGGCAGATAGTCCCACGCGCCGAGCCGCAGTGCCTCCACGCTCGAGGCCACGCTGGGGTTGCCCGTCATCATGATGACCATCGTGTCGGGCGCGGTCTCGAGCGCCGCCTTCAGCAGCTCGTATCCCGACACGTCGCTCATGTAGAGGTCGAGCAGGACGATGTCGAAGCGGCGATGGCGCAGCAGCTCCAAGGCCTCATGGCCGCGGCCGGCCACCGTGACCTGATAACCATCGATCTGGAGCAGGTTGGCGCAGCTCTCCCGCAGTGTGCGATCGTCATCGACGATCAGGAACCGGATGGCGGCCTTGATTTGCGCGTGGAGTGGCGGCAGGCCGATGACTTCGGGAGCCCCTGGAGTGGTCGGGTGGAAATGCGGGGCGCGATGGGGCGTTGCAGGTGTCGGCATCGGGCGGTTACCCCCGGTTGATTGCTGGGTCTGCGTGCAGTCGGGAATGTTCCAAGCACGGACCGAGCCACGCTGAAAACTCCAACGGCATAATGACTTCCGGCACGTTCTCCATCCGGAGTGTTGCGGCGTCGCGACATGGAATACCCCTCGGATCTTACGATGTTGCACCGGTGCAACATGGTGCGACTGCCGCGTCGGAAACACGAGTCTGCCGCAATGCGACCACAAGAATGTCGCTGCTCGCGCGTGATGCTCCGTCAGCGCGGACGGCCCGAAACTTGAGACCGCGCAGTGCAGCGAATCGCTGGAGCGGCGGATGATGTGTCGCGCTTGTCAGGAAAAGGAATCAGGGGGAAGCCCCCGCGGCTCCGGAGAAGAGAGGGGCGGTAAGCAACGGCGGGCCCCGATCATTCCGATTCGCAACGGGGAGGCCCGAGTGCGAGATCAATTGTGTTCGCGGTGTGGCCACTTGCTTGGTCCCGAGGACACGGCGGTGCGCGTACGCGCCAAGCAGTCGCAACTGGCGCGCTTCGGTCTCGGCAAGGCGCGCAAGCCGCTGCTGCAAAAAAAAGGACGCCGCCCCCCCCCACGCCGAGAGGATCACTAGGAATGTGCGGCATCGTGGCGTATACCGGTCAGCGCCAGGCGGCTGCCATCCTGCTCCAGGCGCTGGCCCGCCTGGAGTACCGCGGCTATGACTCCGCCGGCATCGCGGTGGAATCAGGCGGTCGCATCACCACACGAAAACTGGCTGGGCGGGTCACGGCGCTCGGGACACTGGTAACGGACGCACCCGTCTCGGGCCGCACCGGGATCGCCCACACGCGCTGGGCGACGCACGGCGTCCCCAACACGGTCAATGCCCATCCCCATGGCGATTGCCGCGGTGCCATCGCCGTCGTGCACAACGGCATCATCGAGAACGCCGAAGGCTTGCGGGCGGCGCTGGAGCGTGGCGGCCACTGCTTCAACAGCGATACCGATAGCGAGACCGTCGCCCATCTGATCGAGGTGTCGGAAGGAGCGTCGCTGGAACAGCGGGTGATCGGGGCGCTGGCGCACGTCGTCGGCACCTATGGACTGGCGGTGATCTCGAGCGACGAGCCGGGCAAGATCGTCGTCGCGCGCCAGGGCTCCCCGGTCCTGATCGGCGTCGGCAAGCGCGAGTATTTCGTCGCCTCCGACGCGTCGGCCATTCTCGAGCACACGCGTGCGGTCGTGTATCTGAACGACGGCGACATCGCGGTGCTCACGCCGCATGGGTACCAGGTGATCGATCGCAAGTCCCGGGTCCAGGATCGCGCCGTCGACGCGCTCGGCTGGGACCTCGAGGCCATCGAGCTCGGCGGCCATGCCCATTTCATGTTGAAGGAGATTCTCGAGCAGCCGGATACGGTGCGCAGCACGTTGCGCGGCCGCCTGCAGAGCGACGGCAGCGTCGCGCGCCTCGACGGCCTCAACCTCACCGCCGCACAGTGCGCCGATCTGAAACGGATCAACATCGTGGCGTGCGGGACGTCATGGCACGCGGGACTCGTGGGACGCCAAATCATCGAGGAGCTGGCTGACATCCCGGTGTCGGTCGAGTACGCGTCCGAGTACCGTTATCGGCGCCAGCCACGTCCGTCCACTCCCGGCAACCGCCTCACGATCGCCATCTCGCAATCAGGGGAAACCGCCGACACGCTCGAAGCGATGCGGGCGGCGCGCGCGAACGGTTCGCGGGTGGTCGGCCTGGTCAACGTCGTGGGCAGCACGATCGCGCGCGAAGCCGATGGGGGCATCTATCTGCACGCGGGACCGGAGATCGGCGTCGCGTCCACGAAGGCGTTCACCTCTCAGATCGTCGCGCTGGCGCTGCTGGGCGGCTATCTCGGCAGCCAGCGCGGCCTGGCGCCGGAAACGGCACAGGAGCTGATCTGCCATTTGACCCGCCTCCCCGATCTCGTCGCGGAGACACTCGAGCTCGAGCCCGCGGTGAAGGCCCTGGCGGAGCAGTGGACCGATGCGAGTCATGCGCTCTACCTCGGCCGCGGCGTGAACTTCCCGGTGGCGCTCGAGGGGGCGCTGAAGTTGAAGGAGATCAGCTACATCCACGCCGAGGGCTATCCGGCCGCCGAGATGAAGCACGGGCCCATCGCCCTGATCGATGCCCAGATGCCCGTCGTCTTCGTCGCCCCGCACGACGCCGTGTACGACAAGGTCGTGTCGAACATGCACGAAGTCCGCGCCCGGGGAGGCCGGATTCTGGCCATCACCACCCAGGGCAACGGGGACTTGCGCGGCCTCGTGGACCATCAACTGCGTGTCCCACGAACGCTGCCGCTGCTTTCCCCCGTCCTGACGGTGATCCCGCTGCAGCTGCTGGCGTACCACATCGCGGTGCTGCGTGGTTGCGATGTGGACCGGCCGCGCAATCTTGCAAAGAGCGTTACGGTGGAATAGCTCTGGCCGAGGCCGCCACGGCTCGCCAAATTGGAACTGATGTCTCCCGCTTCGGAAGGGACGCCCGTCCGCCTGGTGCTGGCGGATGATCATCTGGTGCTGCGGCAGGCCTTGAAGGCGCTGCTGGAGCAGCGGGGCGTGCAAGTCGTGGCGGACGAAGGGGATGGCCGCGCCGCGGTGGACGCCGTGCAACGCCTGAATCCGGACGTCGTCGTGCTCGATGTCGCCATGCCGGTCCTGAATGGCGTGGAAGCAGCGCGGGAGATCGCCAGGATCGCGCCCGCGTGTCCTGTCATCCTGTTATCGGGTCTCGATGATACGCGCTTTGTGCGCGAGGCCCTGAAAGTCGGAGTCAAAGGCTTCGTGCAAAAGAGCCAGGGAAGCGACGACCTGGTGCGCGCGATTGCGGAGGTGCGCGAAGGGCGACTGTACGTCTCCCCCGGTGCCTCCCAGGCCATCGTCGACGCCTGCGCGACACCGGAGGGCGATTCTCCCTCGCAGCTGACGCCGCGCGAACGGCAAGTGTTGCAACTTGTGGGCGAAGGGAAGTCAACGAAGCAAATCGCAACCGTGCTCGCGATCAGTGTGAAAACGGCGGAGTTTCATCGCGGTCGCCTGATGAAGAAGTTGAACGTGCACGACACCGCGAATTTGGTGCGCTATGCGCTTCGCAAGGGATGGATTGCTCCCTGACGGAGCCGGACGTAAGGTAAATCCGAGGGAACCTAGTGATTTCCCTAGGGTACATGCATCCGCTCCTCCAAAGCGACGGAATGTCACCACGTAATAGTCCGATTCCGTTTCTCAATGCCGCCGCGAATTTCGACCGTCTGCATCCGGGTGGCGATGACCGCTGCGTGCCCTGCCGGGCGCTGTGCGGTGCGTCCCGCACTATTGTCGGGCAGTGGATCCAGCGCCCGCGCTCGACGACCGCCGCCGAGGCTGGGGAGCTGCTCGATCTGCTCGTCACCACCATCCACGAGGCTGCCGACAAGGACAAGCTGTCGCTCGACCCGCGGCTGCACTCGGGGCTGGGGAGGCGGCTGCTCGAGCTGCTGCGGGCCGCACTCGTGGAAGGATGGCGGTCAGGCGGCTTTCCCGATTCGGAGCTGTTGCCTTTGCTCACGTCCATCGAACGGGTGCGCGTGGCGATTCAGCCCACCTGGGCGCAGTCATTCGCGTCGCACCTTTCCGGGACCGACGGCGTGGCGCTGCTCACCGACGTCGCGCACGATCTGCGCTCGCCGCTGACGTCGATCCTGGTACTCGCCGAGACCCTGCAACGCGGCCAGAGTGGCCCGGTGAACGAGGTGCAGCGGCGCCAGCTGGGGCTCATCTACACCGCGGCGCTCGGCCTCTCGTCGGTGGCGAGCGACATCATCGAGTTTACCCAGGGCGGGGATCAGCTCGTCGAGCAGGACCCGTCGGCGTTCTCGGTGACCGCGATGCTCGAGTCGGTGCGCGACATCGTGCGGCCGATCGCGGAAGAAAAACACCTGACCGTGCGGCTCCTGGCCCCGACCAACGATCAGCGGATGGGACATCCGGTCGCGCTCAGCCGCATCCTGCTCAATCTCACGACCAACGCGCTGAAGTTTACCGACGAAGGCTACGTCGAGATCGTGGCGCAGGAGGTCGCGGGCGTTCCCGACCGGATCGAGTTCGCGGTGCGCGACAGCGGCCGGGGCATTCCGGCCGACAAGATCACCACGCTGTTTCAACCGCTGCGCAAAGAGTCGGGCCGGCGCGGCCAGCTCTTCTCCCAGACCGGGCTCGGCCTCACCATCTGCCGCAAGCTCGCCAGCGCGATGAAATCGGAGCTCAAGGTCGAATCGCACACGGGGTGGGGCACACGGTTCTTCTTCGAGCTGGACGTGCCGATCTGCCCAGTGCGGCGCTCCGGGCCGCGGGCCGTGCGCCGCAGCGGGGCGAGCGTGATGACCGCGGCGAGCGTGATGACCGGGGCGAGCGCGACGAGCGGGGCGAGCGGGGCGAGCGGGGCGAGCGGGGCGAGCGGAGCAAGCGGGGCGAGCGGGGGCAGCGGGGTCCACGTCCATCCGGTGCGCAACAGCGGCTCTCACGCCCGCCGGACCAGCGGCCCGCGGCGCCGCAGCGGTTAGTGCAACGCGTCGCGGGCGCGGGCGAGTAAATCGGTTGTCGAGGTTGGTCGAGGCGCCTGGACGTTGCTGGCGGACGAGCGCCTGGGCATCGCGGGGGGGGGAGCCGCACTCGTACCGACGCGCAACTTCACCGCAGCACTCCGCGCCACCGCATCGCCGATCCGTTGCACCAACCCTTCCACGCCGGTTTCATCCGTCGCGGGCGCAAAGACCGTGAACTCCGCGGGCCCGGTGCGGCCGACCGCATCCGAGATGCGTCCGGCGCGGTGAAACGCCAGCGCCAGCCGGTCCGCGCCGCCGGCGGTGAGCACGCCGTCGACGGGTTGGAAAACGGCGCACGCGAGCGGCATGCCGTGGCGCGCCGTAAAGGCGGCCAGCTCCACCGAGCGCCGCGCGATCCCCTCGTCGTTGTAGAGCCCGCTCGCGCGGTCGACCAATCCCTCGGCGCCGAGGCGATCGACCTCGAGCTTCCCCTGGACGTAGACGCCGAGCCGCAGGACCAGCTCTTCCACGTCGAGCGGATCGCCGCGCAGCTCCCACGCGCCGGCGCGCAGCGCTTCGAGCTGTTGCGTGCGCAGCGCCGGCCCCGCGGTCGTGAGGATGATCGGCGTCGCGCGCGAAATGGCGGGATCGGCGCGCAGCGCGCGGCACAGCGCCAGACTGTCGGTGGTGCGCTGCTCGAGCGCCATGTCGAGCAGCAGCGCGTCGGGAAGCTGGCGCCGCGCGACGTCGAGCACCTGCGACCGCTTGGCGGTGACGATCACGCGATAGCCGCCTTGCGTGAGCACGCTCTCGAGCGACTCCGTCAGCCACTTGTCGGCGTTGGCGAGCAGGACTAGCGGTTCTGTCGTCACGGGTGCGTTATGTTAGGGGCTGTGATGCCAACCGCAAGGACTCTCGCGCTGCTCGCCGGTGTGGCGACGGCGTGCGCGACGCTCCGCAACGCGCTCAACTTCGAGAGCCCGCAAATCGAACTGCAGGAAATCAATGTCACCGGCATGGGCTTGAGTGGCGGCACGCTCGACCTCGTGTTCGATGTGTACAATCCCAATCAGTATCGATTGCGCAGCACGCGGCTCGAGGTCGGTTTGGAGCTGGCCGGCACGGACTTCGGGGAAGCCCTTATAGACAAACCCCTGGATCTCTCCCCGCAAAACCATAGCCGCGTGATCATGCCCGTGCGGTTTACGTGGGCGGGGGTGGGCGCGGCGGCCCGCTCACTGCTGCAGTCGCAAGAATTGCCCTATGGGATCACCGGGGCTGTGATGCTGGATACACCCCTGGGGGAGCGTAGGGTACAGTTGAAGAGCAAGGGGAACGTGCCGCTGCGGAAAATGCTGCCATGACGGGAAACGAGAAACGGGAAACGGGACACGGATATTAGACGCCTCATTGAGATTCAGTCACCTGTAGAACGGGCGTATTTGGTCGGGGCGCCGCGCAAGGGCTCGGACGACGCCGTACACGTTGACGAGCATCTGGACGAGCTGGAGCGCCTGGCGGACACCGCCGGTGCCGAGGTGATCGGCAAGACCATCCAGCGCATCGATGCCCCCACGCCCAACTTCTACATCGGCCAGGGGAAGGTGGAATCGCTCAAAGACGATCTGAAAGATTCGAATGCCACCTTGCTGCTCTTCGATGAGAGTCTCACCCCGGTACAAGGCGTGAAACTGGAAAAGAGCCTCGGCGTGCGCGTCATGGATCGCACCGAGGTCATTCTCGACATCTTCGCGACGCGCGCGCGCAGCCACGAGGCGAAGCTGCAGGTGGAGCTGGCGCAGCTCGAGTATCTGCTGCCGCGGCTGACACGGATGTGGACCCACCTGTCGCGTATCCGCGGCGGCATCGGCCTGCGGGGACCGGGCGAAACGCAGCTCGAAACCGACCGCCGGGTCATTCGCCGCAAGATCGCCGCGCACAAGAAACGGCTGAAGGACGTCGCCGAGCATCGCGCCAATCAGCGCCAGGGACGGCGCGACTTGCCGACCGCGGCGCTGGTCGGCTACACCAACGCCGGCAAGTCGAGTCTGCTGAAGGCGCTCTCGGGCCAAGACGTGTTCATCGAGGATCGGTTGTTCGCGACGGTGGATACGCTGGCCCGAGAGGTTGACGTGGGCGACGGCTATCGCTGTCGCCTCACCGATACGGTCGGATTCATCCGCAAGCTCCCGCACCATCTCGTCGCTTCGTTCCGGGCGACGTTGGAAGAGGCCGAGGACGCGGATCTCCTCCTGCACGTGATCGACGCAAGCCACCCCGGTTGGGAGGAGCAGGTGGAGGTGGTGGAGCAAGAAATGCGGAACGTGGAACGCGGAATGCGGAACAGCAATGGTACCTTCGAGCGCAAGAGAGCGATATACGTGTTCAATAAGGCCGATCTGCTGCCCGATCCCGACGGGTTCTTGAGGTCGGTGCGTGAGCATTATCCGCACGCGATTCTAACATCATCTGTTCCGCGTTCCGCGTTCCACGTTCCCACTTCCGGTGTTGAGGACTTACGCCTCGCCCTCCGTACCTCCGCCCAGGCACTCCGCCCCATTGCCGAGATCCGAGTGCCAGTTAGCAACGGCAAGCTGCTCGCGGCATTGCACCGCGACGCCGAGATTCTGCATCAGGAGCAGACGAACGGCGTGGTGACGCTCAGGGCGCGGATCGAGGCGCGCGTGCTCGGCAAACTGCGGCGGGAGGGGGTCGAGGTCGTGCTCGGATGAAGTATCTCCCTCTGCCACTGCTGTGCCTACTCGCAGCATGCGGCGATTCACCGATTGAAAATCCTTCACCCCCGACGCTCGATGCCATCGGCGATTTCACCAACCCGACGTTCCTGGCGGCGCCGCCCGGCGACACGGGACGGCTGTTCGTGACGGAGCGCATCGGCCGGATCCGCCTGCTCAAGCACGACGTGCTCCAGGCGCGCCCGTTCCTCGACATCGTCGGCAAGATGAGCTCGGCGGACGAGAACGGGCTCTACAGCATGGCGTTTCATCCGCAGTACGCGACCAACGGCCGGTTCTACGTCTTCTTCACCAATCTGGATGGCGACATTCGCGTGGTGCGGTATGTCGTCTCCTCCAACCCCGACAGCGCGGACGAATCCGCGGCCGATACGATCCTCGCGGTGCCGCATCCGATCGCCGGGACGACCCTGCCGTTCGGCAATCACCACGGCGGGCAGGCGCAGTTCGGTCCCGACGGCATGCTGTACGTGTCGCTCGGCGACGGCGGCTGTTGCGGCGATCCGCTCCAGAACGGCCAGCGCACGCACACGCTGAACGGCAAGATCCTGCGCATCGACGTGGACGGCGCGACCGGCTACACCGTCCCGGGCGGTAATCCGTTCGTCAGCGACACGAGCTTCTCGCCCGAGACGTGGGCCTGGGGCCTCCGCAATCCGTGGCGCTTCTCGTTCGACCGCCAGACCGGCGATCTCTACATCGCCGACGTCGGGCAGGACGCGTGGGAAGAGGTGGACGTCGCGGCGGCGCCGAATGCGGCGTGGGGATTGAACTACGGCTGGAGTATCATGGAAGGGACGCATTGCTACGCAAGCGGCACTTGCGATCAGACGGGAATCACGCTGCCGGTGATCGAGTACGCCCACAGCAACGGCGCCTGCGACGTGCAGGGCGGCTACGTCTATCGCGGCACGCGGGTGACGCAGCTCGCGGGTCGTTACCTGTACGCCGACTACTGTGCGGGCTTCGTCCGCAGCTTCACGTACAGCGGTGGCGTGGCGACACAAAGCCGGGACTGGCCGGCGCTCGCGGCGGGCGGCGGGGGTGGCGGCGGGATCGTCTCTTTCGGCGAAGATGCGCGCGGCGAGCTGTACATCATGACATATGGTGGCACGCTCTATCGAATTGTGCCGGGGACTTGAACATGAAGCGATTGCTACCGTTCTGCTTCGTTCTCATGGCGGCGTGCAGCGGCTGGATCGACTCGCACCCGCCACCGCCGCCGCCGCCCGGCACGCCGTCACTGCAGCTGATCGACAGTTTCTCGAGTCCTGTCTACCTCACGTCGCCGCCCGCCGATTCGCAGCGGCTGTTCGTCGTCGAACAGGGCGGGACGATCCACATGCTGCACAACGACACCGTGCGGACCCGGCCGTTTCTCGATTTGACGGGCAGGATTTCCTCGGGCGGCGAGCGCGGGTTGCTGAGCATGGCGTTCCATCCGGACTATGCGAACAACGGCCGGTTCTACGTCTATTTCACCAATCCCGCCGGCGACATTCGCATCGTGCGCTACGCCGTGTCGAGCGATCCCGACAGCGCCGACGAGGCGACGGCCGACACGGTGCTCAGGGTGGCGCATCCCGGTCAGGACAATCACAACGGCGGCCAGCTGCAGTTCGGACCCGACGGGATGTTGTGGGCGGGGACGGGGGACGGGGGAGGGGGCGGTGACCCGGATGGAAACGGGCAAAACAAGCACGCACTGCTCGGCAAATTGCTGCACCTGGACGTCAACGTGGCGACCGGCTACGCGATCCCGGCGGACAATCCGTTCAACGGCGATACGAGCTTTGCGCCGGAGGTTTGGTCGTACGGCTTGCGCAATCCGTGGCGCTTTTCGTTCGACCGCGAGACCGGCGATCTCTACATCGCGGATGTGGGGCAGGCATCCTGGGAGGAAGTGGATATCTCGCCGACCGCGCAGCGCGGCCGAGCAGCGAATTTCGGCTGGAATATCATGGAAGGGAAACACTGTTATCCCAGCGCGCCGTGCGACTCCACGCACAGCGTGTTACCGGTGCTCGAGTATCCGCATCAGTTAGGCGCGTGCTCGATTACCGGCGGATATGTCTATCGCGGCAACACGTTTGCGGTGATGCGGGGTCACTATTTTTACGCCGACTTCTGCAACGGCGACGTCTACAGCTTTGCCTATCCGGGTGGGACCGGAGTCTTCGATTGGTCGGGGCTGCTCTCGCCGGGGCCGAACATCAGCTCGTTTGGCCAGGACGCGAAGGGGGAGCTGTACGTGCTGCAGTTGAGCGGGAACGTGTATCGGATAGCTCCGCGTCCGTAAAACGGCGGCGAAACCTGTTCCCCATCACCAAACCCGCTTCGATCCCGCCCAAAGCCCCAATCCATTCAAACAGGGACGTTCCATTCATTCCCATGACGTAGGGAACGAACACCAATCCGGCTAACACGATTCCCACCGCGGTGCGTGCCATTGCCGCCTCTCGCCGCCCCCCGCCGCCGCTCGCCGCCCAGAAGCCGACACCCACCACGCATCCCACAACCCACAACACATTGATCGCCGTGAGCACACCGCCAGGCCACCGCCCCGGGTAGAAGATCAGCTTCCAGCCGTCGCCGATCGTGTAGCCGAAGCCGCAGCGTTTCGCGTCGTTCAACCACAGGCAGATCTGTTTGCCGTGGTAGGTCGCCACGGCGGTGAAGGTGTCGCCGGGCGCGATGGCGGCGAAGGCGCCACGCCAGCGCAGGTCGGGCGTCTCGAGCTTCCAGTGGATCGCCGGCATGCGATAGCGCAGCGCGAGATCGTGGCCGTCCATGGAGAGGATAAAAACTTCGACGGCGCGCGCGTCCAGCACCGCGACGAGCGGTGATTCGCGGTCCGGAGGGTGGGCGGGCGCGACCGCGCGGACGCTCAACGGCCCGAGGGCGAAGTTCGACCACAGCACCGCTCCCTCATACTGGGCCCAGTAGTCGAAGGCGGGCGCGCTGACTGCGTGGTAGGGCGGGGGCGGGAAGGACTGGCGCAGCACGGCGCCCGTGCCGATCCATGCCAGCACGGCGACGACGGCGGTCGCGAGCGCTTGCCAGGCGCTGCGGCGCGGCGTGGTGGTGAGCCAGCGCGGCGCGAACCGCACCAGCGCGACGCCGAGCGCGGTGCTGATCGAGTTGCACAGGATGTCGCCGGTACTGGGGTCCCGGCCCGGGATCCATTGCTGCGCGAATTCGACCGCGAACGAGAGCAGCGCGCCGAGGGCGATGGCGCGCCGCGGCCGCACGCCGGCGAGGGTGAGGGAGACGCCGAGCGGGAGGAAGAGGAGGAGGTTCTGGATCAGCTCGGCGAGGGCGGCGTCGCCGGAGGTGATGCTGAAGGACCAGCCGGGCGGGAGCGCACCGCCTTGCGAGCGCAGCGTGGCGACGAGGATGGCAAGCGTGGAAAGGGCGACGACTGCCCATGCGATGCGTTTTTTTGCTCTATGCATGGGCTAAATGAATTCTCGATATTGCGGGTGCGAAGCCATCATTTCGACGTACAAGGAGTCGCCACATGGCCGTCGAGGATCGACTGATCTCCCTGGAATACCAGCTTCGGCTCACTGAAGATCGGATCAGGACTGATCTCCGCAAGCGGGATGTTGCGTGGCTTGAGCATGCCCGCAGAGGGATGATGTTGCTCTCCCGGATGATTGTCGAGGCGACCGCTTCCAGTCGGGACCGGCTGCGCGAGCCGCTCGTGGACGGCTCTGGAGAATTGCTAATACCTGAGATGAAGGCGCGGGCGGTCAATGTGGAGGAGTATCGCGCCCATACGCCAGAGAAGTTTGAATTGTTGGGCGGGTACCTCTTCGACAGCGCCGAGCACCCGGAAACGCGATATCGGCTGCTGAAGCTGTTGCTCGTCAATGTCGGGCTGCTGGAGGCGGTCAGACTCGCGCCTGAAGACCGTTGGCGGGAGGCGTTGGCGAGGGTCTACGGTCCGGGTGGTGCGTAGCGCGGTTCAGCGCCGCAGCAGCAGGGTGATAACGCCTGCGCCGCTGCCGATGACCGCGAGCGCCGTTGGGGCCCAGAACGCGAACATGCGCCACGTGAGCCGAGACTCGAGTTTGGCAAGGCGATCGGCGAGGTCGCGATTGAACTCTGCCAACCGCTGCTCAAGCTTCGCATCGAACGCCAAAAAGCGACCCTCCCATCGTCCATTCATCTCCGCGAGCTTCCCATCGAACCGGTTGAAGTTCGATTCATTCCATTCGCGCAAATCCGCCCTGGACGTGGTATACACGTTATTGAGCAATTCCACGAGCTCGTTCGTCACATCCTCTCCGAACGTCTCGTAGAACTTGCGGGACAACTTGGCGGTAACGGGCACGATCCAACATGATCGAGATGCTCGAGCCATCGATCATCGTATGGTCGCAACACGGATCAAACGGGTGCATACCCCACGGTACGCTCGGCTCGGCGGCCGAGTCAATAGGGAAGGTTGGCGTCCCGGTAACCGTGTCCTAAAGGACCGGCTCGGCCACTACGCACGCGCTGAAGCGCGTTGCTTTGTACCTGGACGCAACAAGATGGTGATCATTCGGTCTCCAACACCTCGAGATTCCCCGAGCCGAGAATCTATCGGAGCGGAGCGTTGTCTCGGCAAACGGTCCGTCGTATTTTCCAAACACCTTCATAGGGAGCCGTGGTCTTTTCATCCACGACCCGAGGCCGCTGCAGATGTTGCAGCGGCCTTTTTATTTCTACAAACGCCAGCGCGGTCGGGGCTGTCCTCGCCCCCTGGCCCCCTCTCCACTTCGTGGAGGAGGGGAACGATGGGCTAAACCCAAGGTTATATGTGGCCTAGCCAACGGTATGCCGGGGTAACATATTCGCCTTCCCTTGGCCGTTCACGGACACGAGGAGCGTCAACGCGTCGCTTTTTGTCGGGGGCGGTGCGGGCGGTGGAAGCCGAACCTTTCCACATCACAAATCCGGAGTCTGACGTGGCTCGGGCGACTTGGCGCCGAGCTGGTCGAGCGAGCCTATGGGTGGCGGGCATCGGATGGCACCTGATGGGTTGCCCGACCCGCTGCGGGTGGCGCTCGCGGCGGTCGCGGGGGGGGCCACGCTGCGCGTGGACACGGCCGAGCATACCGTCCTGCGCAAACTCGAGTGGTTCCAGCGGGGGCGGCGGGGCGGCGGGGCGGCGAGACATCCGAGCGACAATGGCGGGACGTGGTCGGCGTACTCAGGGCGCAGGGGCAGCGCATCGATCGGGAAGAGTTGACGACATGGGCCGGCCGGCTCGGCGTATCCGACCTGCTGCGGCGCGTGCTCCAGGAGTAGGGCCTGACCGGATGACCAACGGCCCGGTTCGGATCCCGTCGCTGGCCCAGCGGGCGCCCGCGCTGCGGCGCTGGGCGATTGCTCGTTCCTGGGAATTCCTCGGCGGCGACCAGGTGGCGGCGCTGCTCACGGATGACTGGATGGGCGCGGGGCCCCTGCGGCTCGAGGAGCGCGCTGGTGGCCCGGCGTACGTGGAACGTTTTCGCACGTTTTTCCGCGTCTCTGATCTGGCCTATATGGATCGCTTTCCCGCAGTGCCGGAGATCCAGGATTTGGTCCCGTACTGGTTGTGGCTGCTCAGCCAGCCTGCGCACCGCGATGCGTACCTCAGCGCCGACTATTTCGTCCAGGTGTTCACGCCGGAGCCACTGGATCTGGATCGGGCCGCGGCACCGGCGCGGCTGCGCGGATTGGTGCAGCGGCGCGTCTTCGAATCGCTGGCGGATTTCGGCCTGGTGGAGTTCCGGCCTGAAGACGAGGGCGAACGGGAGATTGGGGACCAGCGGTTCCGCCTGACCCCATTGTTCAACCGATTTGTGAGCTTTGCGCCGGAGCTGCCGGTGTTTCCGTCGTGGCGGGGCGGGTTGCATTTGGTCCGTTAGCCTCGCCGGTCGGCTTGCCGAGTGATCCGGGGTCAAAGGGGGCTAACGCGATCGACTCGATTACAGCGGGATCGTTCCCGCCACCGTGATGCCGGTATCCAGGATCTCTCGCGCGAAGCGGTCGTGTT
>DASPXJ010000015.1:0-68232 GCA_035637355.1 Gemmatimonadales bacterium | reverse complement strand
GATCCCTTGCCCACTGCGCTCTGGACGTTGAGCTCTCCGCCCAGCGCCTGCGCAATCCGCTGCGCGATGGTGAGCCCCAGCCCCGCGCCGCCGTGCTCGCGCGTTGTGGAGCTGTCGAGCTGTTTGAAGGGATCGAACACGAGCTTCAGCTGATCGGGCGGGATGCCGGGCCCGCGATCACGGACCTCGGTGACGACGAATCCGTCCTCAGGCCACCACCGCACGTCCACGCGGCCGCCCTGGGGCGAGAACTTGATTGCGTTCGACAACAGATTCACGATTACCTGCACGACTCGGTCGCGCTCCGCCCGCACGACCTGCGGCTCCGCGGGCGGCTCTGTCCGGAGCGTCACGCCCCGAGACTCGGCGAATGCCGCGACCATTTCGACGCTGGCGCCAACCGCGTCCTCCAACGCGACCGGCTCAAGCCGGAGTTCCATGCGGCCGGCTTCCAGCCGCGAGAGATCGAGCAGGTCATTCACGAGACGGATCAGCCGGTCCGCGTTCCGGAGGGCGACCTCGAGCAACTCGTGCGCCGCGGGCTCGAGCGCCCCGCCCGCGCCCTCGAGGAGGAGCGCCAGCGACGTTTTGACGGACGTCATCGGCGTGCGCAGTTCGTGGCTGACCATGGACACGAGCTCCGTTTTCGCTTTCTCCACTTCCACCTCATGGGTCACATCGCGGTAGAGCACGATGTGTCCGAGCAGTGCGCCGCTGCTGTCGCGCGCGGGTGCGACGACGCGCTGGTAGGTGGCTTGCCGCGGGAAAGTGAGCTCGACCCGGTCTCGCAGCGACGCGTCGAGCGACAGCACCTTTTCCTGGCTGACCAGCGCGGCGGCATCCACGAACGAGCCGCGCAGAAACCGGTGGATGGTTTGCACACTCGCCCCCACCATCGCTTCTTGCGGAATTCCGACGAGCCGGGCCATTTCGGCGTTGGCGTACGCGATCCCGCTATCGGATCCGACGAGCATGATCGCCGCGTCGCTGGCGTCGATCAGCGCTTCGAGCTGGTTGCGCTGGCTCTGCACGGTCGCGTGCTCGCGCGCCAAGGCCTCCCGCTGCTGGGCGATCGTGTTGAGCAGTGTGGAGTAATAGAGCGAGGTCTCGATCTGCCGGCCCAGCACGACGGCCCAGTCGAGATCGTCCTCGGTATAGTGGCCCTCGTCCTCATGCCCGAAATTCAGCGCCCCGATCACGCGGTCGCCCACGTGCAGCGGCACGATCATCGCGGAGATGCGCCGGCCCTCCTGCAGCAAAATGCCTTCGGTTCCCGGCAGCGCGTCCACCCGCAGCGGCCGCCCGGTGCGGATCGCTTCGCCCGTCAATCCCTGCGCGATGGGAAACGCCGCGTCGCCGACCACGAATCCCCCGCGGGCCTTGTCGAACAATGTTTGGATGTAGTAGTGCGTCGCCGGCTCGTCGACCAGCACGACGCTCGCGCGCCGGAAGTCGAGCACCCGTTGCACTTTCTGGATGGCGCCGCGGAAGAGCTCGCGCATGTCGACGGCGGCGCTGATCAGCGAGGTGAGCTCTCCCACCACCGCGAGCCGCGCCGCCGGCGAGCGCGCGCTCCCTGCCGTCGCCGTCGCCCGGTACGCCCGCGCCGCACCGTCCAACTCCTTGAGCGCGGCCGCCGCGGCACGCCGCTCATCCGCCAGCGCGGTGCCGCGCTCCAGCCAGCCACGCGCCAGCTCCTCCAGATCGCCGGCGGCATCAGCGAGGTCATCGGCCCCGAAGCTCGCGGCAGTACCGCTGAGCGAATGCGCCGTCCGGTACAGCGTCTCTGCCTGGTCGACTTGGAACCGGCTCTCCAATCCGGCGAGCGCACCCTGCATCGTCTCGACGCGGCGCGCGAGCCCCGTGACGAACTCGGCGCGCACCTCGGCGAACGGATCGGGGCCGGTCATCGGCAGAACCCGCGAACCTGCTGTGCGAGCTCGGCAGGCTGGAAGGGTTTCAGGACGACACCGGCCGCTCCCGATTCGGCGAGCTTGCGTGGGTCGAGATCGCGACGCGCGGTGAGCAGCACGAGGGGCACGGCGGCAGTTTCGGGATCGGCCTTGAGACGCCGGCAGACTTCGTAGCCGTCCATCTCGGGCATCATGACATCCACCAGAATCACCTGCAGGGGCGGCCGCGTGGTGCGCGCGCGGTCGATCCCGGCCACACCCGAGGACGCCGTCGCTACCTCCCAGCCGGCGGTGAACTCGAGCGTGCGCCGCACGAGCATGAGGAGGTCCGGGTCGTCGTCAATGATCAGCGCCCGAAAGGGTTCGGCCATGGGCCTGTCTTTGTCCGGCACCGTCGCCAATATTGACTCCGGCGCGGGACAACGACAGGCCCATGGTTCCCACGATCTACGTTCTCGACGACGACGTGGTGTACGCCAAGCTGCTCGCCGCCAATCTGGGATCCCCTGGCCGCGTGCGCACCCGCGTCTTCGAGCGGCCGGACGCCTTGCTGGCGCATCACGCGGACGAGCCCGCCGACGCCATCATCACCGATCTCGTCATGCCCGACCTGAACGGCGTCGAAGTCACGCGCCGGCTCCGCCGGACCGACCCCCACATCCCGATTTTCGTGCTCACGGGGCACAGCGACATCGCGACGGCGATCGAGGCGCTCAAGGCCGGCGCCACGGAATACCTGACCAAGCCCGTCAACATCGACGAGCTCATGACGCTCATGACGCGCGCGCTGGCAGCCCGGCCGCTCGTCGAAGCGGGCGCCTCACTCGAACAGGCGCACAATGAGCAATTCTCCGTCAAGGCGATCCTCGGCGACCACGCCAAGGTGGAAGCCGTGCGCGCGTTCGTGCGCACGATGGCGGCGATCCCCCGCCCCACGGTGCTGCTGCTCGGCGAGAGCGGCACCGGCAAGAATCTCGTCGCGCGCGCCATCCACTACTCGAGCCCGCACTCGGCGGGGCGCTTCGTGGAGATCAATTGCTCCGCCCTCCCCGCCACTCTGCTCGAGGCCGAGCTGTTCGGATACAAAAAGGGCGCGTTCACGGATGCCCGTGAAGCGAAGCGCGGCCTGATCGAGGTCGCCGACGGAGGCACGCTGTTTCTGGACGAAATCGCCGAGCTCAGTCCAGAGCTGCAGGCGAAACTGCTCAACGTCCTCGAGAGCCGCCGGTTCCGCCGGCTCGGCGGAACCGAGGAGCTGGAAGTGGCGCTGCGGCTCGTGACGGCCACGAACCGCAACCTGGAAGAGCTGGTGCAAACCGGCCGGTTCCGCTCAGACTTGTACTATCGCGTGAGTGTCGCCGCGATGACGCTGCCGCCGCTGCGCCAAATCATGAGCGACATCCCGCTCCTCGCGGATCACTTCCGCCAGTTATTCGCTCAGGAGTTCAAGAAGAAGGTCGATCGCATCGACGGCCCGGCGCTCGCGGCGCTCACCGCGTGGGATTGGCCCGGCAACGTCCGGGAGCTGCGCAATGTGATCGAACGGGCCATGATCTTCACCGACGGACCGGTCCTCAAGCGATCCGATTTGCCGCGGTTGGGTCCGCTCGACTCTGTCCCCGGGCGCGCGCCCGACACGAAGACGTTCGGCTTGCCGAAGGGTCTCACGTTGGTCGATGCCGAGCGCGAGTACATCCGACTGACACTCGAGGCGACCGACGGCGACATCCAGCGCACCGCCGAGCTGCTGGGCATCTCCCGCAAGAACCTGTGGGAGAAGCGCAAGAAACACGGTCTACTCACTCCGTGATACCTGATCGGTTACCGTTCGGTAACATCGGCCACAGATCCGCTGTTGCGACCTGACTGTTAAGTCCCCATTGCCAAACGACATGGCGTCGTCCCAGCAGAGGTACGTGCCTTGCGAGGATTGCAGCCGCGATGCCTAGACGCTTGGAGTTCCGACATTCTCGCGCGGTCGCGCTGCTCATTGGACTCGCCCTGGGCGTCGTCGTCTCGCCGGGTCTCGCCCAGACGTTCACCTGGACCGGCGCGCAGAATGCGAATTGGGGCGTCGGTGGCAACTGGGCGGGCGGGGTCGCGCCGTCAGGTGCGGGCGGGGAGAACCTCGTGTTCCCCAGCGGCGCGGCGAACCTGGCCACAAATAACATCCTCAACAACGCCACGTTCAATTCGATCACCATCAAGGGCAGCGGCTACACGCTGAGCAACAAAACGATCACGCTCGGCGCCGGCGGTCTCGCTGACAGCAGTGTCGCCGGTACGAACACGATCAGCCTGGCGGTGACGTTCGCCGCGACGCGCACCGTGACGGTGAGCAACGCGGGGACCACGCTGACGATAAGTGGAGTGGTGGGCGGCGCGGGTGGGTTGACCAAAAGCGGCGCCGGCACGCTGGTCCTGAGTGCCGCCAATACCTTCACCGGCGTGACGACCATCAATGCGGGCACGATTGCGATCGCGGCCGATGCGGGTTTGGGCGCCGCGCCGGGCGCGGCTACTCCGGGCAAGCTCGTATTTGGCGGAGGTACGCTCCGCACCACCGCGACGTTCACACTCGCGGCCAATCGCGGTATTGCGTTACCCGGGCCAGGGACGATCTCGACCGACGCCGCCACCACATTGACCTATGGCGGCATCATCGCCGGCGCCGGTTCGCTCACCAAGGCAGGCACGGGAACGCTGATCGTGTCGGGCGTCAATACCTACACCGGTGCGACCGCGGTCAGCGCCGGCACGTTGCGGCTCGGCACGACTAACGCAATCGGCGCGGTCACCGCCGTGACTGTAGCCGCCGGAGCGACGTTCGATCTCAGCGGTTTCAGCGACGTCATCGGCTCACTCGCCGGCGCCGGCACGGTAACAAGCGGCGCCGCGGGTCTAGTCACGCTCACGGCCGGCGGCAACAACAGCACGACGACGTTCTCCGGCCTCATCCAAAACGGCAGCGGCACCGTCGCCCTGACGAAGGTCGGAACAGGCACGCTGATCTTGTCAGGAGCCAACACGTATTCCGGCAACACGACCGCGAGCGCCGGCACACTGATCGTGAACGGCTCACAGGCCTCGAGCGCGGTGAGCGTGAACGGGGGCACGCTGGGAGGGACCGGCACTGTGGGGGCCATCACCTCGACGGCCGCGGGTGGCTCTGTGGCGCCCGGACAAGCCGGTCCCGGGATTCTGAGTAGCGGCAACGTGAGCTGGAACAGCGGCAGCCCAACCTTTGTCGTCCAGTTGAACGGCACGACGGCGGGCTCCGGTTACGATCAACTCAGCGTGACGGGTACGGTGAACCTGAGCGGCGCGGCGTTGAGCGGCACGATGGGCTTCTCGCCACCCACCGGCACGACATTCACGATCATCAACAACGACGGCGCCGACGCGATTGTCGGAACGTTCGCCGGATTACCCGAGGGATCCACCGTCGTGCTGAGCGGGCAAAGCTTCACGATCAGCTACGCCGGTGGCACGGGGAACGACGTCGTCCTCGGTGCGGCGCGCCCGAATCTGACGCTCAGCAATACCGTCGCGCCCGCCGGCACCTCACCGCCGGGCACCGATCTCACCTACACGGTGACGGTCACCAACAACGGAAGCGACAACGCGACGAGCATAGTCGTCGTGGACACACTCGCACCGACGGTTCAGTTCAAGATGGGAAGCGTGGCGAACACACTGCCCCCTGGCGTTTCCGTCATCGTCGCGTATTCAAATAACGGCGGTTCGACCTGGACATACGTACCGGCGAGCGGCGCTTGCAGTGCGCCCGCGGGCTACGATCGCTGCGTGAACCGCGTCCGCTGGACGTTTCAGAATCCGGTCGGTGCCACCGCCCCCAACAACACCGCCACATTCCAGTTGATCGCGCAGATCCGCTGAGGAAGCTGAGTCCCTCCCAGGTTACCGGCGGCGTTACCAAACGGTAACCGCTGTCCGCTCGCGGATTGCTCGGGTGAGCACTCGAGAAACCAGTAAACAGCATTCATCACAATGACTTACGGTGTTGGCACCGCAGGGCATAGGACGTGCCTTCCAGCCACGCCAAAGGAGCATGAACCCATGGTTTTACGATGCCCTGGCTGTTCGGCGCTGAAGTTCTTCGGCCGAACGCAGGTCCTAGGCGAGCTGGTTGTGTGTCCGACGTGCGGCGCGGTGTTCGCGTGGCGCGAAGCGGACGGAGCCAAGACCGGAAAGCGCGCCTCGACGAAGAGCCGAGACGAGAAGTCGTCCTCATCGAAACGAGCGAAACGATGACTCAAAAATTCTTGGTGTTGGTGGCAAGCGCCGTCCTGCTGTGGACGCCGCGCGGAGCGGCACAGGAGCGGACGCCGGCATCACTGGTCGTGACCGCGCAGAACGTGACGGCCGAGACCGCCGGACGGATGAACAAGACCGTGGCGCAGCCCGGCGATGAGATCCGCTATCGGCTCGTCTTTACGAACGTCACGGCGGGCCCGGTCAAGAACGTCCAGTTCGTCGATCCAATTCCGAGCGGAATGGTCTACACGCTCGGCTCGGCGACATCGGACCAGCGGGTCCGCGTCGAGTACTCGATTGACAGCGGCCGGATGTACGGCGCCCGGCCGACGATCAGCGTGGTGGAAGGCGGGATCACCGTGCAGAAGCCCGCTCCGCCGGAGCGCTACACGCACGTCCGCTGGACGGTCGTGGGGTCTCTGGCGCGCGGGGCGCAAGTGTCGGTGGAATTTCACGCCCGGGTGAGTAAGGCGCCCGGTCAATGAATCGCACCATTGGAAGGGAGCTCGAGATGCTCAGGCACCTGAAGTGGGGAGGGACCATCAGCCTCGCCCTGATTGCGATGGCGCTGCTTGCCGTTGCGACAGAGGCGCGGGCCCAGACGCCGGAAGGCACGGTCATCACGAATACGGCGACCGCGACCTACACCGACGCGAACGGCAACGCCTACGCCCCGGTCAGTGGGTCGGTGTCGGTGACCGTCGGGTTCCAGGCGGGCGTAACCGTGACCGCCAACACGCCGAGTCCGGCCAGCGCATCACCGAGTACGGCCGACACGATGACGTTCACGGTCACGAACGTCGGGAACGGCATCGACAGCATGACGATCTCCGAGGGCATCTCCGTTGCGGGGGTGATCACGGTGACCGGTTATCGCTACGGCGCCACGACGTACGGCACCCTCGCCGCCCTGAACGGGGCGCTGGCGACTGTCGGCATCGCGCAGGGCGGCTCGATCGTCATCAAGGTCGTGTTCGACGTGGCGAGCGGGCAAGGCGGCGTGACCACCGTCTACACCCTCACTTCGACCTCGCGGCGCACGCCGGCGACTTCGGCCAACGCCTCCAGCACCATCACGCCGATTACCGTGTACGGCGTAGCCGTCAGCCCCGATGGCGGGCAAAACGTGCAGCGTCTGCCGGGCAACGGCTATTCGTTTACCTTCGCCGTCCAGAACAACGGCAACGGCAACGACAACCTCGACGTGATTGCGGCAAGCCCCGGCTCTCCGGTGATCACGATCGTGTCGGTGAATGGTGTGGCGGGAGACAGCGCCCGCATCTCGCTGGCCCCGGCCGTCTCGCAGAACATCGTGGTCGTGTATAACGTCGCCAACGTGGCGGGCGGGTCGACGGATACGCTGGCGCTGCTCGGCCGCTCCGTGGGCCAGCCGGCGACGACCGACCAGGGCTTCATGGACCTGACCGTCATCAAGCCGAACCTAACGCTCACCAAGGCGGCGTATCTGGACGACGGTGTCACACCCGTCGCGAGCGGCGTCGCCCCGGGACAGGTCATCCGGTACCGGTTCACCATCACGAACGGTGGGGCTACCTCCGCTTCCAACGTGCAAGTGACTGACGCGCTGCCGGCGCAGGTAACCTACGTCTCGACCAGTTCGAGCACCGGCTGGACCGTTGCGGTGGTCGGGCAAAACGTGACCGCGAACTACACGGGCACGGGCGGCGTCCTGGCGGCAAGCGCGAGCGCGACGTTCGAGCTGCGCGTCAGCATCAACTAAGGGCCGTAGCCCATGTGGCTCGGCACTCGAGCGGGTGAGGCGAGGCGGTTCGCGATTTGGGCGACCGCCTCCCTCGGTGCTTTCCTGCTCGTGGGGCCGCAGCTCTCGGCCCAGGGTACTCCCGCCGGATCCCAGATCCGCAACTGGGCCACACTCGCCTACACGTCGAGCGGCTTCGGATACGTCATGCCGTCCGACACCGTCGACCTCGTCGTTGCACAGCTCGCGGGGGTAGGTCTCCAGGCTCCGCAATCGAGCGGCGCCAGCCCGGGGACCGCTGTCGTCTTCGCCCACACACTGTCGAACCTCGGGAACGGACCGGACTCGTTCAGCGTCGCGGCGACATCCGCCCACGCATGGCCCCTGACGCTCTACCGCGACGTAAACAGCAACGGGATTCTGGACGGTGGTGATTCCGCGCTCACCGGCCCGGTGGCATTGGCTTCGGGGAGCACCGCCGCACTGCTGGTGCAGATTGCAATTCCCGCCTCGGGCAGCGCCGGGGTGACCGATACGATCACCGTGATCGCGACCAGCGGGTTTGACGGCGCCGTGAGCGGCTCGGTGCGCGACCTCCTCAGCGTGTCCTCCGCGCCGATCGCCTTCAGTGTCACCAAACAGGTGGATCGTGCCACTGCCGCGGTCGGGGATGTTCTCACCTACACGCTCGACTACGTCGCCGCAGGAACGGACAGCGCGTCCGCGGTGCAGCTTGCGGACACGATTCCGGTCGGCGCGTCCTACGTGGCCGGAACGATCCGTTTCAACGGCATCCTCCAGACCGATGCCGCCGACGGCGACGCAGGGCGCCTGGTTGCCTCAGGAAACGGCGTCGTCGCGGTGAGCCTGGGCACCGTTGCGGCAGGCTCGGCGGGTTCCGTCACGTTCCAGGCGCGCGTCAACTCCGGTGCGCCTGCGACGGTCCTCAATCGCGGCAATCTCGCGTTCACCTGGAGCGGCGGCTCCGATACGACCGTCTCGAACGCCGTGCAGACGACGATCCTGGCGCCGGCGCTGTCGCTCTCGAAGCAACTCACGAGCCCGGCGGTGGCACTCGTTGGCCAGCAGGTGCAGTACCGGTTGCGCTACGGCAACGCGGCCGGGGCCGGCACCGCGCAGAGCGTCGTGCTGACGGATACGCTGCCGCAAGGCTTGCAATACGTCAGCGCGACAGCGGCCCCGGCGATTGCCGGTCAGGTGCTGACGTGGTCGCTCGGAACGCTCGCGCCGGCCGACAGCGGCGTGATCGATCTTGTGCTGGTTGTCGCGGCCACCGTGCGCGACACGGTAGTGGCGCTCAACGTGGCGTACATCCAGGGACAAGGGACGACCGCCGTGGCGGCGACGGCGCCGCAGGTGGCATTGGTCGGGCCGCCGACCGCAGCGCTCGGACTGGACCTGGCGGCGGATGCCCTCGAGGTCGGCGTCGGCGAAGCGATTCCCTACACGACCACGGTGCGCAATCCGGGCACGCTAACGGTGACGGACCTCCAGATCGCGGTGCAACTCCCGGTGGGTGCGCGCTACGTGGCCGGCAGCGTGATCGGCGCCGACTCGGGCGTCGTGGCGGGCGGGCGTCTGGTTCTGTACAGTGCGGCTCCGCTCGCGCCAGGCACGAGCCGGACACTGCGCTACGTGGCCGCTCTGATCTCCGCGCCGGGCACCGTTGCCGAGGCGCGCGCTGTGGCGACGGGCCAAGTCACCGGTGGGTTGGCCGGCTCACCAGAAGCGATCGCGTGGGTTCAAATCCGCCGCGCCTGGCCGATGGAGACGCGCGCCGCGATCGGCAAAGTCTGGGTGGATGCGAACGGGGACGGGAGGCAGGGAGCCGGCGAGGGCGGCCTTGCCAACGTCGACATCTGGACGGAAGACGGGATGGTCGCGACGACCGACTCCACGGGGAAATTCTCCTTCACCAACGTGCGGCCGGGCCGCCATGCGTTCCGGCTCGACCCGCGCTCGATTCCCGATGGTTACCGGCTCGCCACGGAAGACATCCAGCTCGTGGACGCCAGTGGCTGGACGACGCCTCGGGTGGACTTCCGACTCGTGGCGACGAGCGCGCGCGCCGGCGTGGCGACGCAACCGGCGCCCGGCGCCAACGCCCGCGACCGCCACACCCTGGCCGATGCTGCGCCGAACGCGCGGATCGGAGCGAGCCGGCAGACTGTGGAATTCTCCTTCGCGGCGGTGCGCCTCCCCGATACGGCGGCGAGTAAGGGGCTCGCCTTCCAGCACGAGCTGCCCACGCCATACCGGCCGATGGTGCGCTACGACGTGAGCATCCGGCAGTCGCATGGGGTCGCGCTCGACGCGGTGGTGGTGTTCAGCCCGCGGGCGGACTCGGCCGTCGTGTATGTGGATGGCGTGCAGTTCACGAAGTACAGCTGGCTGGAGCGTGCGATCCCCATCCCGTTTGCGCGCCCCGGCGCGGAGATCCGCATCGCCGCGTGGTCGTCCGAACGGCGCGATTCCGCCGCGGTCCACGTCGTGGCGTGGCCGCCGCACGCCGGTGAAAATGCCACGCAACGCCGATATGCGGGCCGGACCGAGTCGAGCGTCCGCGCGCCGGTGCGGAGCGCGCCGACTCCCGTGTACGCCGCCGTTCCGGTCCCGGAGTTCACCGAGCAGACGACGCCCCCGGTCAGCGCCGCCGCTCCCGCTCCCGCGTCGGTCCCCGCGGATTCGAGCAGGCCCTCGATCCCTCCGTTCGAAGACACGGTGGTCGTGGCGCATGCCCGGGGTGGCCCCAAGGGTCAAGCCGCCGAGCAGCTCGTCGCGGCCGTGCGCGGCCCCGGAGTCGAAATCTTCACGCCGAGCGACGGCGCCGTGCTCTCGGCTGACCGGGTCTACGTCGGCGTGAAGGGCGAGCCCAGCGTCCGGGTCGTGCTGTACGACGGCGCGACTCCGCTCGATACGGCCCGCACCCGGATTGACGGCGTCTTCGACTTCATCGCCGTGCCGCTCGCCCGCGGCCCGCACCGGCTGCGCGTCGCGGTGCAGAATTCCTGGGGCCAGGAACGCTGGGACAGCGTCGCGGTTCACGTGACCGGCTTGCCTGCCCGGTTCCAAATTTCCCAAGACGCTCGGTCACTGATGCTCGTCGCCGACGGGCGCTCGACAGCGGTGGTGAATGTGCGCGTCGTGGACGGTTGGGGCGTGCCGGTCGCGCAGCCCGCGTACGTGACGGTGCGCGCGAAAGGCGCCGAGCCGCGGGGCGCGGACGCGGATGCCTCCTCCGTGGGACTCCAGCTGCTCTCGACGGCCGCCGGCCGCCTGGCCATCGAGCTGCGGCCCGGGCGCGTCGTGGGCCCGGGTGAGCTGGAGCTCAAGTCGGGCGACGCGACGGCGACGGTGCCGCTCGAGCTGCTCCCCGAAGTGCGCGGGCTCACCGTGGCCGGCTCGGGGCTGGTTGGCGCCGGCGCGGCGCCGGACGCGTACGGCGCTCTCACTGCGCGCGGCCGGCTCGACTCGCGCACCTCGTTCACGCTGGGGCTCGACTCGCGTCGCCTGAACGACGGGCGCAACGCGTTCGACCGCAGCGCCGATCCGTTGGAGGAATCGCAGTACCCGATTCTCGGCGACGCGAGCGCTCAGCAAAAGCGCACGGCCTCGCAGACCTGGCTCTCGGCTCGTCTCGAGCGAGGCTACGACTGGGCCACGTTCGGCGATCTCTCGACGAGCGGCTTCGCGAGCGGCCTGAGCCTCGCCCAGTACCGGCGGGCGGTCACTGGGGTGGCGGCGCACGTGACGACCGGCCCCCTCACGTGGAGCGCGTTCGGCAGCCTGACAGCGCAGGCGTTGCGCCAACTGCAGCTGCGGGGCGCGGGCATTTCCGGGCCGTACCAGCTGGCCGCCGACATGGTGCCGGGCACGGAGTACGTGCGTGTCGAGACGCGCGATCGCGCGAATCCGGAGCGAGCGGTGGCGACGCAGGCTCTCGTCCGCTTCGTGGATTACCAGATCGACTACACGGGCGGCGTCGTGCTCTTCAAGCAGCCGATCCCGGCGACCGACGCGGACGGCAATCCGGTGTTCATCACGGTGACGTTCGAGGCGGCGAGCGGAGCGGAACAGCATCTCGTGGCCGGCGCCCGGGCCGCGCTCGACGTGCGCCAACTGGTCGGGGACGGGCTGCGGCTCGACTCGCTGCGCATCGGCGTAACGGCAGTCAACGCCGAGCAGGCGATCAACCGCTACCGGCTGATCGGTGGAGACGTGCGGTTGTTCCGCACGGGGGCGCTGGATGTGGGCGGCGAAGTCGCGTACGCGGAGCTCGGCGACTCCACCGGTCTCGCGACGTCGGCGAAGGCGAGCTACAGCCTGTTCGGCGGGACGCTCACGTTCGGGGCCAGCTACATGCACGTGGGGCGTGAATTCACGAATCCGTCCAACGTGGCACTGCAACCCGGCCTGGCCGAAGCGAGCCTCCGGACCGGGCTCAAGCTCGGGGCGACGGAGCTGCGGGCCGAGCATTCCCACGAGGAGTTTGCGCTGCAGGGCGTCGATCGCGAGCACACCCGCGTGGGGATCGTCCAGCGCCTCGGCGCCGGCCTGCAAGTCGACGGCGGTGTGGCGAGCGATCACGTGAGCGGAGCCAGCATGGCGCCGAGCGACGTGACCGCGGCGGACCTGCGAGCGAAGTGGAGCGCCTCGCCCAAGTTCCAGATTTGGACCGAAGCGCGGCGTCACCTCAGCCTGTCAGGGCCGGAACTCTCCCCCGAGCTGTGGGGCGTCGGCGCCAGCTATCAAGTTGCGCCCACGCTCTCGCTCGAGGCCAGCGAGCGCTACGTCTCACGACCCGATAGCCAGAAACAATACTCGGTCACGAGCTTCGGCATGCGGGCGGACATGGGTCACGGAACGCAAGCCTGGGGAAGCTATCAGCTGACTGGCGGCGTCAGCGGCGCGGGCAATGCGGCGATCATCGGACTCCGCAACCGGATGCAGATCACCCCGGACCTCGCGGTCAATGTGCTGTTCGAGCGCCGCCAGGGAGTCGGTCGCGCCTCGGTCGCCGACCCGGTGCGCGCGCTCCCGTTCCTGCAAACCGAAGCCGATTACTGGTCCGCCGGTGCCGGCCTGGAACTGCTGCCCAAGGGTGCGCCGTATCGCTTGACTGCCCGCGGCGAGTACAAGGATGGGACGCTGCAGTCCACCCGGCTGGCCACCGTTGCCGGTGACGTCGCGTTCGCGTCCTCGCTCGCGCTGCTGACGCGGCAGGAGTATTCGCAGAATGCGCTGCCGGGTGTGCCGTTGTCCCGCCGCCTCTCGAGCTTGTGGGGCCTGGCGCTGCGGCCGGCGCACACCGATCGGCTCAACATCCTGGCCAAGTTCCAGTGGAGCGACGACCGGAATCCCGTGGGTGGCGGCGTGTTAGTCGCACGCGGAGAAGAGCGTAAGGCGATCGGAGCCGCGGAGCTGATCTGGACGCTGCGGCCGGCGTTGGAACTCTCTACGCGCTACGCCGTGCGCCGCACCGAAGCCGCGCGGCTATATCCTGACGGCACGCCGCAGACGCTGACCGCCTGGGCAGACTACGTCGGCGGGCGCGTGAATCTCGACCTCAATCCCTGGGTGAGCCTGCGCAGCGATGGGCGGCTGCTCATGGAGCGCACAACCGGAGCGACGGCGTGGGATGGAGCTCCCGCCGTAGTGCTGCATCCCGTCGCGGCCCTGGAAATCGCCACCGGCTACCGGTTCGGCAATCTGAGCGATCCAGATTTCTCGGTGCGTGGCGGGCACGGCGCGTTCGTGACGCTGGCCGTGGCCGTGACGGAAAAGCTGTTCCCCACCGCAGCCGCATTCTGGCGGTCCCGATTCTGAGCTGAGCTGGCAGCCGGCGTCGATTCGGGATATCTTCGGTAGTCTCCCACGTTGGGCTGCTCCATGCGTCGCATTCTCCTCGCCGATGCTGACGCGTTCTACGTCGCCGTCGCGCGCGCCGTCGATCCCGACGGCGCGGGAAAAGCGCCCCTCCTCATCGTCGGCGGCTCGCGCGACAGTCGCGGCGTTGTCTGCTCCGCCTCCTATGAGACGCGGAAGTTCGGCGTGCGCTCGGCGATGCCGATCGCGCGCGCGCTGCGGCTCTGCCCCGACGCGACGTGCGTCCCCGTCCCTTTCAAGGCGTGCGTTCAAAAGAGCGCCGAGATCCGGCAGTTACTCCATCGGTACTCCCCGATCGTCGAAGGCGCGAGCATCGACGAGTGGTATCTCGACATGACGGGGACGGAAGGCGTCTACCACCACGAGCCGCTCGCGGCGACCGCCGAGCGCATCCGGTCGGGGATACGCGATGCGACAGGACTCACGCTCTCGATCGGTGGCGGAACGAACAAGCTGATCGCCAAGATGGCGGTCGATCGGGCCAAGCCCAGTCGCGGCGGCGATGGCGTACTCATCATCGAACCGGGCTCGGAAGCGCCGTTCCTGCGTTCCTGCACGCTCGCCGACATCCCGCTCGTGGGCCCCAAGTTCCAGGCACGCCTGGCGGCGCACGGCCTGATCACGATCGAAGACGTGTTGCGGCACGACCTCGCGACGCTCGGGAAATGGATGAGCCAGCGCGAGGCGAGCTGGCTGTGGAATCGCGCCCACGGCAGCGACGACGGCACGGTCGCCCATCGCGTCATGAATCGAGGGATCAGTCGCGACGAGACCTTCGGCAAGGATCTGCGCGAGGACGAGGAGATCGAGCGCGAGCTGTTGCGGCTCGTGACGCGGGCCACGGCCGACATGCGCGGTGATGCCCTCACGGCGCGCACCGTCGCGGTGCGACTGCGTGATTGGGACTTCAAGACGCGGTCCGCCCAGCGCACGTTGCCCGATCTCGTGATATCCGATCGCGTGATTTTGAAAGTCGCACACGAGCTGCTCACGAGCTTGCGAACGGCGCGGCGCGTGCCCGCGCGGCTTGTGGGTGTACGGCTGTCAGGATTGGCCCCGGCGAAATCCGCCGACCAACTCTCGATCCTGTCCGAAGAGACCGATCGTGATCGTGGGTTGTCGCGCGCAGTCGATCGAGTGCGTGAAAAGTTCGGACCAAAAAGCCTGATGCCGGGCGGGTTGAACCCGAAGCCTTAGACCCCGGCCCTCAGGAGCCGCGCGAAATCCTGGAGCTCGGGCATGCCGAGGTCGGACACCACCCAGTACGTATAGTCGGCGGTCGTCCAATGGAGCAGGTGATAGCCCTGGCGCGTGCGCAGCGCGGGGCCGTCCGTTCGTGCCGTCGCGGGCCACAGCATGACGTTGATGATGTGCTGGCGCCGGCCGTAGATGAGCGCCGCCACCGGCCGCCCTCCCACGTAGTCCAGACGTCCCCCGATCAACGGATATCCCTGCCCCGGGAAGTCCAATACCGGCGGGGAGTAATCAAGTTTGCCATTGAACCACGGCTTCACCGTGTGCTGGTCCGACGAAAGCACGTCGGTCAGGTGACCGGGCATGAGCGAGCGCACGTGGCTGGCGAGCACCTGATCCGCGAGCGCCGTTTCTCCAGCACTGCGCAGGCCCAGCCACCAGCCGCCCGCCGTGACGGCGGCGAGGGATGCCGCCAGGGCCAGCCACCGCGCCACCCGCGCCGGCACGAAGCGACGACCCGTTCCCGCCCCTGCTTCGCGCACTGCCGCGCGCACGCGACGGCGCAGGTCGTCAGGCGCCTGGAGTGGCGGCATCTCCCGGCGAATCGCGACGCTGAGCCGGCGCTCAAACTGCGAGTCGGTCACGGCACCGGCTCCTTTCCGGCGCGGACGAGGGCGCGCCGCAAGCGCTGCCGCGCCCGGGACAGCCGGGACATGACCGTCCCAACCGGCGCGCTCGTGATGTCGCTGATCTCCTGATAGGATAAGTCCTGGATCTCGCGCAGCACGATCACCTCGCGAAATTCCGCGGGCAATTGCGCGACTGCTTCGCGCAATCGGTCGCGTGTTTCTGTGCGATCGAACTCCACCGCCGGGTCCTCATCCGCCACGCCTTCGCTATGCTGTTCCTCGTCGAAGACGGCACCGGCATCGGCGCCGCGCCGCTGTAACCAGGAGTGGGCCGCGTTGCGCACAATCGCGAGGAGCCACGCCCGGCCGTCGCGCGCATCGGCGCCACGGAATCCGCCGAAATACTTCACCGCGCGCAGGGCGGCATCCTGCACGACATCCTGCGCGTCCTGCGTATCGCCGGTCAGATAGCGCGCCAGCGTGAACGCGGCGTCGAGATGCGGCAACACCACCGCCTCGAACCGCTCGAGCTCGTTCGGCTCCAAATCGGCTCCTTCGTGTCTAGACATGGCGCGCGTCTGGAATATTCCCGGGAATAACAACGGCGCGAGACGTGTCATGGCTCCCGACGCTGGCACCTTCTTTCTCTCAGCATGGAGGAGAGCATGTATCTGATCGCGACGCTTATCGGGCTGTTGTTCGCCCCCACACCACCGACTCAGGTCGATGTGCGACTTTCGGAATGGAACATCGCATTGTCACAAAAGACCGTCGCCCCGGGCCCAGTGACCTTCGTCGTGACGAACGCCGGCACCATCCCGCACGCGTTCGAGGTCGAAGGTCGAGGAATGGAACGGGAGACCGGCACGATCCAGCCGGGCACGAGCGTCACCCTGACGCTCACGCTCACGGCCGGGACCTATGAGGTGTATTGCCCGGTGGGTGGCGACTCCCACAAGAAGCTCGGCATGGAGACGGAGCTGCGCGTTGCTGCGCCGCAGAGCGTGGAATCGATGGGCTATGACCACGCCGCCGCAGCTCCGGGGGCAACCGCCATGCGGGTCACTGGCGGCGGGCGCGTGATTCAGATTCTCCCCGGTCCGTTCCCCTTCGCCGACAGCGCCGCGCCTGTCCTGCCGCAATTCGGCGACGAGCGGGAGGGACTCGAGTCACAGGTACAGAACGGCCCCTACTCCAACAACGTCGCCGCGATTTCGGGAACGTTCACGTTCAGCGCCTGGGACAAGGGCGCGGTAAGGGATTCAGTGGACGGCGTCGCGGAATTCGTGACGCAGGACGGCGCCCGTTGGAAGCTGCTGCTGGATCGCGTGCAGACGCGCGACGTGCCCCATCACCCACGCTTTGGCGGCGTGATCTTCGGCCTTTACTATCACGGTAACACGGCAGTGCACACCCCGCTCGTCCCGACGATCAACAGCACGGTGGCGCTATGGGCGTTCGGGCATCTGTACAGGAACGACACGTTGATCAGCGACAACGTCGCGGTGCATGTGATGCTCTTGTCGCGCACGCGCCGCGCTGGCGATTATGCATTGGCATGCTGGGACTGCTCGCGCAATAAGATCGAGGAGCTGCAGCTGCAGATCCTGCCGGGCGCGGGCGAGCCAGCCCTCGCGGCCCCCGGCGGCTTCCTATTCGTCAACTGGGAGAAATCGGGCGGTCGGCCCATCGCAAGCCGATGAAGACCTTCCTGCACCTCTACATCCTGACCGCGCTGGCACTGGCTCCTACAGCGGTGCCGGCGCAAACGGGCGCTGACCACGATTCGATCGTGTACCTCCTTGCGCCCCCCCCCGCGAGCCGGCTCGACGTGCGCACCGGCAAAGCCGGCCTGCTCGGCTTCGCCGGCCATGAGCATCGGATCCGCGCGCGCAGCTTTGCGGGACGTGTCGTCTTGTATCCCGATCAGCCCGCGCTATCACACGTCGTGATAACGATCGCGACGGAGAGTCTCGCGGTGCTGACACCCCCGGACACTGCCGAGATCCGCAAGGTGACTGCCGCGATGCGAGATGACGTGCTGGATGTGGGGGACTACCCCGAGATCACATTCATCTCGCGCACCGTCGAGCGCAGCGGTGACACGCTCCACCTGTTCGGCGCGCTCACGATGAAAGGCAAGACGCAAGACGTCGCACCGGTGGTGCGAATCAGCCTGGTGGGGGATACGCTGCGCGCGTCTACGGTTTTCACGGTCAAGCAGACGGATTTCGGAATCCGCCCCTATCGCGGCGGACCCGGGGGCACGGTGCGCGTGGCGGATACCGTAACATTCGACATCGACGCCGTCGCGCTGCGGCGGCGCTGACTCAATTCGAGCCGGCGGCCCTCGCCGTCGCGGGCGCGGGATTCGTGATGAAGCGCGCCACGTTCTGCTTCAGCTCCGCGAGCGCCGGCTCGTACAGATACATCATGTGTCCGGCGTCGTAATACTTGAGCGTGATGTTGTCGCGCAAATCAGGCGACAGCCCCTGGAGGTGGCTCACGGTATACTCGGTCGCGAAGAACGGCGTCGCCAGATCGTAATAGCCATTCTCGATCTCGATCCGCAGGTGCGGGTTCGTAACCAGCGCCTGCGTGAGCTCCGAGCCCACGTACGTCGTCGCGGCCCAGCCGCGCTGCCCTTCGCGCGCCCAGCTCCATTGCACACCGCCGCCCATCACGTAGCGGTCTTGTGTCTCGAACTTGAGCTCGCCGCGCAGGTACGCGTTGGCGGCGGCCGTGAACGCGCCTGTGACGGCTGCCGACTGGGGATCACCCGGAGCGTTCTCGGTCAGGAGATCGGGTAAAGGCCCTGAGAAGCGCGAATCGAGCCGACCCGTGACGAGGCCACGGTTGCGTTGCAGCTCTGCCATATACTGACGCAGCGGCACGCGCAGGTCCGCCTTGAGCAGGTAATCCTCGGACAACCCGGTGTAGGCGGCCACTTGCTTCGCGACTGCCGCCTTGCGATCTGCCGGGAGCGTCGCGCCCGCCGCGAGAGCGGCGGCATAGTCGCCCATCGCATAGCGCCGCACCTCGGTCAGGAACGCGCCCATGTTCACGGGCGCAGCGATCACCTTGTGATATGCGGCCGTCGCGGCATAACTCGGCAGGTAGAGCACATACGAGAGATCGTGGCCCGGCGCGAACAGCAGCGTTTCGAAATCGAGCACCGACGAGATCAGCACGATCCCATTGAGCGACATGCCGTCGCGTTGCAGCCGGTCCCCCAGCACGGCAGAGCGGGTCGTGCCGTAGCTCTCGCCAATCAGATACTTCGGCGAGGCCCAGCGGCCGTTGCGGCTCACGTACTGCGAGATGAACTGCGCCAGCGCCTTGGCGTCTTCGTCAACGCCCCAGAAGTCCTTCCCCGTGCCTTTGCCGACGGGCTTGGAGAATCCCGTGCCGATCGGATCGATGAACACCATGTCGGTGACATCGATGAGACTGTTGGCGTTGTCCACCATCTGATACGGAGGCGGCGGCGTGGGGGCGGCGTCCGTCGTCACGATGCGGCGTGGGCCGAAGGCACCCATGTGCAGCCATGCCGAGGCCGATCCTGGCCCGCCGTTATAGACGAAGGCGAGCGCCCGCTGGCTCGGGTCCTTGGAGTCGCTGCGCGTGTACGCCGTGTAGTACAGGACGCCGATGGACTCTTCCTTGTCGTTCTTGAGCAACATCGTCGCCGCCGTGGCGCGATAAGGCACGAGCTGGCCGCCGACGCGGATGGTATGCTCGGTTACGGACGACATCTCGTTCGGGATGGGAGTCGGACTCGCCTTCGCAGACGTGTCGCGGTCCGTGGGCGGCGCCGCGGCGTTCGGCCGCTGGGCGTACAGCGGACCGACCAGTATCGAGACCACCAAAACGATCGCGCGGAAACGCATGATGCCTCCTCCGAAGATCAGGAACGGGTCCGAGCTTGCCGGATGCGCAACCACCGTGCCATCACCTGAGCTATCTGCGCGCGCGCCCGGGCGCAAGCGGCAACCTGCGCCGCCGTGGGCGCGAGATCCGCATCCTGCATCGCCATCGCTGCGGCGAGCGCCGCGTTGCTTGCGCTCTCGAGCGTCGGCGGCGGCGTGGGCCTTCCGGGAGGCGCAAAGCCCCGCGGCCGAGGCCGTGGCGCCGGAGCAAGCGACTCCAGCTGGGCCCGCATCGTTCCCGACAGCGAATCGATCCGTGCGCGAGCCTCGCGATACGCCGCGCGCGCACGAGCCGCGGCGTCGTACATCTCGCGTGACAGCGCGGCGAGCCGGTGCAGTCCCACGGCTGGCGTCTTCACGCGTGGGTCCAGCCGCAGGGTGAGCGGTTGCGTGTACGACGTGCCGTCCACGCGCAGGCGGACGAGATAGCGGCCCGGCGGCGCCCACGGCGCCGACGGGGAGTGCTCGCTGCGATGCGGCACGGCGCCCGTGGCGTCGACCTCCCCCCCCCCCGCTGCCCGCAGGTTCACGTCGCCGATCGGCTGATAGCGCATGTCCCAGGTGAAGCGATGGAGTCCAGCGCGCGGCGACAGGCGTGCCTGCGGCGCCGGCCAATATAGAGGAAGGCCGCAGTCGGTCGCGGAGGGGTCTTTCCGGCACACGCGGTCGTACGAAGCGGGATCGAGGGCTGGATCAGGATCGAGCACCGGGTCGTCGCTCGAATACGACCGCACGACTCGGCCGCCCCCGCCGGTCTCGACGATTTCCAGGGTCACTGGACCGGATGCGTCGGCAGCCAGGGCGTAATCGATGATGGCGCCCGCCGGCGGATTCTCCCCCGCCGGGAGCTCGGGGGGCCACGGCGTGGGCTCGTTGGTGCCGAAGCGGACGCGCAAGGCCGTTTCGGGTCTTATGAGATAGGGTCTGCCGGCGGATTGCGCCCGACGCAGCGTCGCCATTTGCCGCAACGGACTGAGATCATCGAGGATCCAAAAACCTCTTCCATGGGTGCCGGCGATCAAATCGGCATCCTTCACCTGGATGTCTCGCACCGAGACCGCCGGCATGTTGAGACGCAGCGACTGCCACTGCTCGCCATCGTTGAACGACACCCAGACCTGCGCGTCGGTCGCGGCGTAGAGCAGCCCCCGCACGCGCGGATCCTCGCGGATCGAATTGGCGACGGCGTTGGGCGCGATGCCGTTGTCGATCTCGGTCCACGTCCGGGCGCCGTCGTGTGTGCGCCACAAATGCGGGCGGACGTCGTCGATCCGCAGCGTATTCGCGGCGGCGTACGCAGTCCGCGTATCGAAGTGACCCGCTTCGATGTTGAAGATGCGCGTCCACGGCTTGATGGCCGCCGGGGTGACGTTCCGCCAGGTCGCGCCGCCGTTGATCGTCACCTGGATGTTACCGTCATCCGTGCCCGCCCACAGCACGGCGGCGCTCGTAGGAGAGGGAGACAGCGCGGTGATCGCGCCACGCGGAGCCGGCGTCACGGTGCCGGCGTACTTCCCGGCGCTTGCCGGGATGGCCCACGTCGGGCGCGCGAGGTCGGGACTGATGCGGGTCCAGGTCTGTGCGTGATCGACCGACTTCCACACCACGTTCGACGTGTAATACAGCACGCTCGGGTTCACCGGCGACCAGATCAGCGGCATCGTGCGGACGTTGCGGCCGAACTTGTCGCCGCGCGCGGCCGAGTCGGGGCCGACCTGCGCGGTTTGGCCGCTGCGCCGATCGTAGCGCGACACGCCGCGGCGGGCGCTGCCGAACACGACGTCGGGATCGCGCGGATCGGGCGCGGCAATGCCGTACTCCTGGATGTTCGCCGGGTGCCAGTCGTGGAACGTGATCTCGCCGTCGTCGGATCGGCTCGCGACGCAAATCGAGCCCGAGTCCTGCTGTCCACTGCACACGCGATAGGGGAAGGCGTTGTCGGCCGTCACGTGATAGACGGCGGCGGTGGGCTGGGTGTACCAATTGCTCCACGACGAGCCGCGATTGGACGAGATGACGGCGCCCTGATCGGACACGGCGAGGATCACGTTCGAGTCGTCAGGGTGAATCCAAATGCGCTGATAGTCGTCCCCGCCCGGTGAGCCGCGTACCGCCGACCAGCTGTCGCCGCCGTCTTCGCTGCGCCACATGACGATCGACGCGCTGTAAATCACATTCTCATTTTTCGGATCGACGGTGATGGGCGGCAGGTCGCCGCCGCCGATCCGGCCGAGGGGCCGCGCATCGGCCGTCGCGGCCGTGTCCCCGACGACAGCAGCGCCGGGGATGCGCGTGCGCAGTGTCCAGTGCGCGCCGCCGTCACTCGACTTGTAGAAGCCCACCGGCCCTGAGCCTCCGGCCGGATTCACGGACGCCACCATCGCGTAAATCACCTGCGGATTACTCGGCGCGATCGCGATGTTCGCCTCGAGCACCGGAGGCAGGCCGTCCGTGAGCTGCGTCCATGTCGTGCCGCCGTCGCTGGATTTGTAAATCCCGCCCGCACCGGGCCACGTCGAGTCGGGACCGAAGGATGCCGCCTCCCAGAACGTTTGCTGCTGCTGCCAGAGCGCGGCGTATACGGTGTTGGGATTGCTCGGATCGATGCGCACCTCATTCGCACTCGTGTACTCATCCTTGTACAGCACCTTTTCGAACGTGCGGCCGCCGTCGGTCGAGCGGTACACGCCGCGGTCGGCATTCGGTCCATAGGGGTGGCCGAGTGCCGCGACGAAGAGTCGATCGGGATTGGCCGGATCGACGTCGACGTAGGCGATCATCTGTGTCTCGTCGAGACCCAGGTGCGTCCAGGTACGCCCCGTGTCGTTGGACCGATACATGCCGTTGCCGGTCGCGAGATCGGGCCGGATGATGCCGGCGCCGCTGCCGACGTAGATGACGTTGGGCGCCGACGGGGCGACGGCGATGGCGCCGATCGAGCCGGTGGACTCGTGGTCGAACAGCGGCTCCCAGTTGGAGCCGTAGTCGCTCGAGCGCCACAGCCCGCCGTTGTCGAACCCGATGTAGAACACCGTCGGATGCCCGGGCGTCGCGGCGAGGGCGCGGGCTCGGCCGGCGCGGAACGGCCCGATCGTGCGCCAGCGGAGGGCGGTGCTGAGATCAGCAGTCTGTGAACCTGCTCGCGTTGGAACGAGCGCGACGACGCTAAGAGCCAGGATGGAGAATCGCATGCGCGGATTATGCACCGGCCGCGCCGTGCCTGGCTACCCGAAGCTCAGCGGTCTCCGTTTCGCCATGCGACTGCCAGGCGCCGCTGCGCGGCCGCTGCAGCCTCGACATTCTCGAGGTGCACAGTCGGCCGCTCAAAGCCGGCCACGACCACCGTCGCCTCGAACGGACCTGAGGGCCGGCGGACCTGCACGCGGACGGTGTCGCCGAGTCGCAAGCCTTGCAGTTTCGCGCGCAGCTCGGACCAGGTCCGGACAGGTGCGCCGTTCAGCGCCAGGAGCTGGTCACGGCTGTGCAGCCCTGCCCTACCCCAGATACTCGCCGCATTGGTGATGATCAAGCGCAGGCTGCTGTCGCGTTCCGATTCCCAGCCATAGATGCGCAGATCGCGCTCGGGCTCGCCGTTGAAGACCGCCGGCGCCCAGGTGACGCGCGTGCGGAGGCCGATCAGGCCGAGGTAGCGGTCGAAATCGATGGCGCCGGCGCTGCGGACATGGGCATCGAAGAACCGCCCGACATCGCAGCCGCACACCGTCGCTACGGCTCGCTCGATGACGTACGAGTCGATTCTCTCGGTGCCGGCTCGCTCGAACAGCAGTCGCATCACCTCGTCCATCGAGCGCCGGCCGTGGGTCGCGTCGCGAATCATGAGATCGAGCATTGTGCCGGTCAGCTCACCCTGGAGGTGGGTGCTGGCGCTGTAATCGCCCAGCGCGCCAGGCTCGACATTGTAAGCCACGCGGCTGATGGATTCGGCGGAGAAGCGGGCGTACGCGGGGTTGTTGAGGTACGAGCCGATCAGCCGCTCGAGATGAGCCGTGCGCGTCGAATCGTGGACCGGAATGCCTGCCCGCCGCAGCAGCAGATCGGCATAGAACATCGTCAGCCCTTCGCTGAACCAGAGGCTCGACACCGGCGGCTGCGTACGGTAGTCGATATCGCGATACTCGACCGGCCGGATGGCCATGAGGTTCCAGGTATGCACGAATTCGTGCGCCGTCTCCTGGACACCCGCGTTGGGGTCGCGCGCCAGCTCCTCACTGCGCGCACCAAGCGTCACCGAGTTGCGATGCTCGAGGCCGCCGCTGTAGGCGCCATCCGCGAATTGAAACGTGTACTCGCGATACGGCGCGCGGCCGAACAGCGCGATCGCGTGATGAACCAGGCTCCGAATGCCGGAGACAAAGGCAGCGGTGTCGAATGGCGTTGCCTCGGGCAGCGGCCAATACACGACGCGATGGGTGATACCACCCTCGACGAAGCTCCACTGGCGCAAGTGACCCGCGAGGATCGGCGAGTCCTCCAGCACGGCGGCGCTAGGCGCGGTGAAATAGTGTGGATCGCGCGTTGCCGTGAGGCCGGTGGCAATCCGCCAGCTGGCCGGTAACGCAAGCTCCACCAGCACCGTGCTGTCCTCCGAACCCAGCACGTACATGAATGCGTGTGGACCGCCGATGAGCCCGCCGGTCGGCGTGAGGAACGGCCGCCAGGATGCGCGGGGCCCGGCCTCAGCCGGCGGGAGCGCGATTCGATAGCGCACGTTAACCACGCCGGGTGGAGCGACAACCTGCCAGACCGCACTGTCGACGCGAGTGACGGTGGCGCCCTCGGTCTCCACCGCGAAATTCCGCACGTAACGCCAATAGCGATCGTCGTACTCCGGGTGTGCCGCCATGGCGAGGCGAACGGTGTCGGAGGAGGTCCGGAGCCTGATCTCCACGTTCCAGCCGGAGAGATCCGCGCTGTCGACCCGCAGCGTGTATTGGATGGACGGTTTGACGAGCGGGTATGGATGGGGCGGTGCCGCAATGGCGAGCAGGAGTGAGAGAGTTGTTTTCATGGTCTTAGGACAACAGACACCGTGCAAGGGTTTGAATATCGAAAACGACGGTCAGGTTTATCTTTGATTCTCTAATGCCTGTCGCCTGGATTCCTTCCGATCATTACCTCGCCCGCAGCAGGCTGCGCCGCTTCGCGGCAGCGCACGGCTACTCTGACTTCGCGTCCCTGCACCGCTGGTCCGTCGAAGACCTCGACGGCTTCTGGCGCGCCGTCGACCGGGACTTAGGCCTCGTCTGGCGCAGACCCTACCAACGCGTACTCGACTCCTCGCGCGGCATCGCCTGGACGACGTGGTGGCTCGGTGGCCGGATGAACTACGTCGAGTCGGCGCTGCGGCACGATCCCTCGCGCACCGCGCTCATCTTCGAAGGTGAGGAAGGTGCCACGCAGCGGCTCACGTACGGCGAGTTGGCCGCCGCGGTGCGCCGCTGCGCCGCCGGACTGCGCGCACTCGGCGTCAAGCCGGGCGACCGCGTCGGCCTGTTCCTGCCCCTCACCCCCGAGTGCGCGATCGCCACCCTCGCGGTGTCGGCCATCGGGGCGATGTTCACCCCGATTTTCTCGGGCTACGCGAGCGACGCGATTGCGGGGCGGCTGCGCGACTGCGAGGCGAGCGTGCTCATCACCGCCGACGGCTTCCGGCGGCGGGGCCAGGTCATACCGATGAAAGAGACGGCCGATGCCGCGGCCGCCGGCGCGCCGAGCGTGCGCACCGTGATCGTCGTGCGGCGACTCGGCCGGGAGATCCGCCTCGGCGAGCGCGACGTGGCGTGGGACGACATGATGGCCCGCGGCGGCGACGAGTCGTTTGCCGACACATCGCCCGAAGATCCCTACATGCTCATCTACACCTCGGGCACGACGGGCCGCCCCAAGGGCGCCGTGCACGTGCACGGCGGATTCCCCGTGAAAGCGGCGCAGGATCTCGCCCACGTGTTCGATCTCCAGGCGGGCGACATCCTCTGGTGGTTCACTGATATCGGCTGGATGATGGGCCCCTGGCTCATCGCCGGTGGGCTCATCAACGGCGCGACGATCCTGCTGTACGACGGCGCGCCCGATTTTCCCGACGGGGCCCGAGTCTGGTCGATCGTGGAGCGCCATCGGGTGACGCACCTTGGCATCTCCCCGACGGCGATCCGCGGCTTGATGCGCGCCGGCGAGGAACCGGTGCGGCGCCACGATCGCTCGTCGCTCCTGGTGCTCGGCTCGACGGGCGAGCCGTGGAATCCCGAGCCATGGTGGTGGTACTTCGACGTCGTGGGCGAGAAACGGGCACCGCTCATCAACTACTCGGGAGGGACGGAGTGCTCGGGCGGGATCCTCGGCTGCACTACGTGGACGCCGCTCAAGCCGGCGGCGTTCGCCGGTGCCGTGCCCGGCATCGCCGCCGACGTGGTGGATGAGCGCGGCCGCGCGCTGCGCGACGCGGTGGGCGAGCTGGTCATCCGCCGGCCATGGCCCGGAATGACGCGCGGCTTCTGGCGCGACCCGCAGAAATACATCGCCACGTACTGGAGCCGGCTTCCCGATGTGTGGGTGCACGGCGACTGGGCGCGTATCGACGCCGACGGGTTCTGGTACATCGAGGGCCGCTCGGACGACACGCTCAAGGTCGCCGGCAAGCGCGTGGGGCCGGCTGAGGTCGAGTCCGCGGCGACGGCGCATGCGGCGGTCCTCGAGGCCGCGGCGATCGGCGTGCCGCACGAGCTCAAGGGTGAGGCGATCGTCGTATTCGTAGTGTTGCGCACCGGCCACACCGGGTCGGCGGCTCTGGCACGCGAGATCAGCGAGACGATCGTGGAGCGGCTAGGCCGGCCGCTCCGTCCTGCGTCGGTGCAGTTCGTGACCGACTTGCCCAAGACGCGCAACGCCAAGATTCTGCGCCGCGTGATCCGGGGTGCCTATCTCGGCCACAGCGACCTCGGCGATCTCTCCGCCCTGGAGAACCCGGCGGCGGTCGCGCAAATCAAGCTCGCCGCGCCTCCGACCTAGACCCTGCCGCTTGACTTTCCCGGTACATGTACCGATCGTTGTGTCGAGCGAAGTAGCCAGTGACCGACGAAACGAGGACCTGGGGCAACGTCTCCTGGTCCTTTGTTGTTGGTGGTGCCTCGCTCGACCGGCGCCGGAATCACAGTACGCGGCGCATCGCATGATGACGCCGCGCGACGCCGGGAACAGTTTTTAAGGAGTTTCATCAGATGGCACGTATCACCGGTACCGTGAAGTGGTTCAACGACGCGAAGGGGTTCGGTTTCATCACGCCCGAGAACGGCGAGAAGGACTGCTTCGTGCATCACACCGCCATTCAGGCCCAGGGCTTCAAGTCGCTGGCTGAAGGCGAGCGCGTGGAGTTCGAAGTCGTGCAGGGCCAGAAGGGCCCGGCGGCGCAGAACGTCGTCAAGCTGTAACCACCGCGGTACAGCAAAGCCACGGCGCCCTCTTCACAGAGGGCGCCGTTGTGTTTTTCACCGCTCCTGCTGATGCGCCTCCACGAACCACAGCCACTTGTCCACGCCGCGCGAGATCTCGGTCAGGACATCGGCGCTGCCCGCATCCTCGAGGTCGTTCATCTCTTCGATGCCGATGCGGGCCACCCGGCCGAATGCGCTGAGCGCGTCCGACAACGCGGCCACGTGCTCCGCCCCGGTCGCTAACGCGAGCGGATAATCCGGCAGCGTCGAGCGGCCCTCGACCGCTCCCACCGTTCCCTCGGCGATGCCGCCCAGCTGCACGATGCGCTCGGCAATCAGGTCGACGTAGCCTTCGACCGCTTCGTTGATGTCGTCAAACAGCTTGTGCAGGCCGATGAACGCAGGACCTTTCACGTTCCAATGCGCCTGCTTGCATTGCGTCTGTAAGTCGATGCACTCGGCCAGGCGCTGATTGAGCAGCTCGATCACCTCGCCGCGAGTCGCCTCGGGAAGATCGTTCTTGGTCGCATAGAGCCGCGCCGGCGCGCGCGCACGGCTCTCGGGAACCGTCTCCGGCACCGCGGGCGGCGTGGAGCGCGCCGGGCGCGCGGGGCGCGCGGGGGCGCGCTTCTGTTTTCCGTCTTTACGATGGGCAACTGTACGGGGGGCCATTGCGATTCTCCTCAAGTGCGGGGGCCATAGCGCGCAACCGACATTGGAACTTGGGCCGGTGGCCGGGCCGATGGTAGAGGAGTAGAATCTCCAGGGGAACGACGCTTAATCTCACGATGGAACGACGGGAATTCCTGGCGATCGGACTGGCGGCGGCGGCATGGCCCTTCGTGCCCCGCGCGCGGCTTCGCTTTGGCTACGCGGCCATCACCTGGGGCGGCAACGATCGTCAGGCCATCGACGACATCGCCGCACTCGGCTTCCGTGGCATCCAGCTGCGGCAGTCCGCCGTGACCACGTGGGGCGACCGCCCCGCGGAGCTCAAGCAGCTCCTTGCCGAGCACCACCTTACCCTCGTCGCGCTGTCGAGTGGCGACGTGTCACTCGATCCGGCGGCCGAACAGGCGACGCTGGCGCAACACGCCCGCAACGCCCGCTTCGTCCGCGACGTGGGCGGGCGCTATCTGCAGGTGATCGACACGCGCCCTGCGGGCCGGGAGCCGGCACCCGACGATTTCCGCCGCATGGGCCGCTTGCTCACGGAGATCGGCCGGCGCAGCGCCGAGCTGGGCATCCCACTCGGCTACCACAATCACATGGGCGCGCTGGGCCAGTCACCCGGCGAAGTCGCGCGCGTGCTCGACGCCGCCGATCCCCGATTCGTGCGGCTCGAACTGGATACCGGGCATTACCGGCAAGCCGGGGGAGATCCCGCCGAGGCGGTGCGGCAGCATGCGGGACGGCTGCTGTTCCTCCACATCAAGGATCTCGACGCGTCGGACCGCTTCGTCGAGCTGGGCCGCGGTCGCGTGGACTTCCAGGCCGTGTTCGCGGCACTCGATGCGATCCGGTTCGACGGCTGGGGAGTGGTCGAGCTCGATAGCGTGCCCGACGCTGCCCGCACACCGAAAGAGTCGGGCGCGATCGCGCGGCGCTATCTCGAGGCCGAGGGCCGATGGAACGACGCGAGCTGATCCAGTGGCTCGTGGCGACCGCGGGGCTCCAGAGCCTGAAGGCGCTCGATCCGGCAGACTTGCTCGCGCTCGGTCGCGACGTGCATCGCGGTGCTCCCGTGCGGCGCACCCTCTCCGCTGTCGATGTTGCGGCGGAACGGATCCTGCCCGGCGCCGCGGCCGCGAACGTGGGAGCCTTCATCGACAAGATGCTGACCGACTGGCACACACCCGAGGAGCGCGAGCGTTTTCTTGCGGGGCTCAAAGAGTTGGACGCGCGGGGAAATTTCGTCGATCGCAGCGAAGCCGATCAGCTCGCGCTGCTCAACGCGCTGGATAAGGCAGCCTTCGCCGCCGGCACGGACGACCATTGGTTCGCGAGGCTCAAGTACCTCACGGTGTACGGCTATTGCACGTCCGAGGTGGGCATGCGGGCGCTCAAGCTGTACCCGCTGCCGTGGCGGTACGACGGGTGCGCACCCGTATGACCGATTTTGACGCCATCGTCGTCGGCTCCGGCATGACGGGCGGCTGGGCGGCGAAGGAGCTGACCGAGCTCGGCCTGCGCACGCTCGTGCTCGAAGCCGGGCGACCGATTGTGCCCGAACAGGATTACACCGAGCACAAACCTCCCTGGGAGGTGCCGTTCCGGGGACTGGGCGATCGCCGCACAGTTGACGCGAGGCAATCGGTGCAGAGCCATTCCGCCTCGTTCGACGAATTGAGTCACGCCTTTTGGACCGACGATGTCGACAACCCCTACAGCACGCCGGCCGATCGACCGTTCTACTGGTTTCGCGCCCGGCAAGTCGGCGGCAAGTCGATCATCTGGGGACGCCAGGTCTACCGCTGGAGCGATCTCGATTTCGAAGCGAACGTGCGCGACGGCATCGCGGTCGATTGGCCGATCCGCTACGCGGACATCGCGCCCTGGTACGATCGCGTCGAGCGCTTCATCGGAGTGAGCGGTCAGGCCGAAGGCCTCGCGCAGCTCCCCGACGGCCAGTTTTTGCCGCCGATGGCGCTGAATTGCGTCGAGCAGCACGTGCGCCAGCGGATCGCCGCTACGTTCGGGCGCGCGCGCGTGCTCACCATCGGCCGGGTGGCCAACCTCACAGCGGCGCACAACGGCCGGGCGCCGTGTCACTACTGCGGGCCGTGCCACCGCGGCTGCATCACGCGGTCGTATTTCAGCAGCGTCAACGCGACGCTCCCGGCGGCGCAGGCCACCGGCCGGCTGACGCTGCGGCCGTTCAGCATCGTGCGGAGTCTCGTCTACGACCGCGCGAAAGGTCGGGTGTCCGGAGTCCGCGTGATCGATGCCAACACGAAGGCAGAACGGAAGTACAGCGCGCGCGTGATCTTTCTGTGTGCATCCGCACTCGAGAGCGCGCGCATTCTGCTCAACTCAGGGATTGGCAACTCGAGTGGGCAGGTCGGCCGCAACATCATGGATCACATCAAGTGGGGCGGCGCCGGCGGCGTGTTCGACGGCTGGACCGACCGCCGCACGATCGGCGAGCGTCCCAACGGCATTTATGTGCCGCGCTTCCGCAACGTCACGTCGCCCCCCCGGCATCCGGACTTCATTCGGGGGTACGGATTCCAGGGTGGTGCGGGTCGCGCGGGATGGCACGCCGCGCTGCACGCGCCCGGCATCGGCCTGGCGCTCAAGGCACGGCTGACGGAGCTCGGCCCCTGGTCGATGAGCTTCGGCGGCTTCGGCGAGATGCTGCCGCGCGAGGAGAACCGCGCCACGCTGCATCCCACGCTGGTCGATGCGTGGGGCATCCCCTCACTCCACATCGAATGCCGCTGGAGCGACAACGAGCGGGCGATCCATCGCGACATGAACGTCACCGCGGCGGAGCTGCTCGAGGCGGCGGGCGCGAAAGACATTCAGCCCAGCACGAGTGGGCCGAGTACGCCGGGCGGGACCAATCACGAGATGGGAACGGCCCGCATGGGCCGGGACCCGAAGACGTCAGTGCTCAACGCCTGGAACCAGTCGTGGGACGTGCCGAACGTCTTCGTTACCGACGGCGCCGCGATGACGTCCAGCAGCTGCCAGAATCCGTCGCTGACCTACATGGCGCTGACCGCGCGGGCGTGTCACTACGCGGTCGAGCAGTTGAAACGCCGCGAGCTATGAGGTGAGTCTCGTCCTGGCGCTCCTCGTCGCCGTCGCGAGTGCCGCACCGGACAGTATTCCCCTTCCGGAGCAGCCGCGTCCCGACTTCGCACGCGCGCAATGGCTCAACCTCAACGGGCGCTGGCGGTTCGCCTTCGATCCGCAGAACAGCGGGGAACGCGAGGGCTGGCCAAGCAGCGGGCTTCCGGCGGGACGCGAGATCGTGGTGCCGTTTTCCTGGGGCGCGCCGCTGTCGGGTGTCCCGGACAGCGCCGACATCGGGTGGTATGCCCGCGCCATCACGATCCCCGACACCTGGCACGGACGGCGCGTGTTTCTCGTGTTCGGCGCGTCCGACTGGAAGACGACCGCGTGGCTCGATGGCCAGAGGCTGGGCGAGCATCAAGGCGGCTACACGCCATTCTCCTTCGAGCTGCCGCACGCTCGACCCGGTGAGTCCCGGCGACTCGTCGTGCGAGTCGACGACGCGCCGCACGCCTTCAAGCTCGAGGGAAAACAGGGTTACGGAAAAGCACGCGGGATGTGGCAGACCGTCTACCTCGAGGCGCGCGGCGGCGATCCGCTGGAGTTCGTGCACTTCACACCGCATGCCGACCTGTCCGGAGTCGCCATCGACGTGCGGCTGCTCGAACCCGCCCCGCGCGCGCTTACGCTGCGCCTCGGGTTCACGAATCGCGCCGGCGGTCCGGTGGTCACGCACCGCATCCCGCGCGGCGCGAGGACCGCGCATCTCGACATCCCGCTCCCGCAGGCGCGCCGCTGGACGCTGGACGATCCCTTCTTGCACGAGGTCAGCGTGAGCGTGAGCGGTAAGGGCCTCGCCGAGGACCGAGTGCAGAGCTACTTCGGCATGCGCACGATCGGAGTCGTCGATGTGCCCGGCACGACGAACCGCTACGTCGCGCTCAACGGCAGGCCGGTCTACCTCCAGTTGGCGCTCGACCAGGCGTACCATCCACAGGGCTACTACACGTTTCCTTCGGACAGTGTGCTGCGCGATGAGATCCTGCGCGCGCGCGAGATCGGGTTGAACGGCCTCCGGGAGCACGTCAAGATCGAGGCGCCGCGCAAACTGTATTGGGCTGATCGGCTGGGCGTGCTGATCATGGCCGACGTACCAAACTGGTGGGGTCCGCCCGATTCCGCGGCGTTCCGCGAGCACGACGTCGCGCTGCGCGGCATGATCGCACGCGACTACAACCACCCGTCGGTGTTCGCCTGGGTGTTGTTCAACGAGACGTGGGGACTGGAGACGAAGGTCGATGGCCGTGATCGCTATTTGCCCGCGACCGAGCGTCGCGTCGCGCGCGATTATCGCTTGGCCAAGTCGCTCGATCCCACGCGGCTGGTAGAAGACAACTCGGTGTGCTGTGGCAGCGGCCACACCGAGACCGATCTCAACACGTGGCACGAGTACCTCCCCGGCTGGCGCTGGGAAGCGCACGACCAGCGGCTCAGCGACAGCACGTTCGCCGGCTCGACCTGGAACTTCCGAACACCCTGGCGCCAGGCCCGTCAGCCGATGTGCAACTCGGAGTTCGGCAACGTGTGGGGCTACGCGGGCAGCACGGGCGACGTGGATTGGAGCTGGGACTACCACCGCGCGATCGACGCTTTTCGCCGTCATCCGAAGGTCTGCGGCTGGCTGTACACCGAGCACCACGACGTGATCAACGAGTGGAATGGCTACTGGCGCTACGACCGCTCGGGCAAGGAGACGGGATTCGGCGACCTCGTGCCGGGGATGTCGCTGCGCGATCTGCACGCGCCGCTCTACATCGCCGTCGGGGGGGGCGACCCGGAGCTGAGCCGCACAGTTCGGCCCGGCGAGCACGTCGACGTGCCGCTCTACGCCTCGTTTCTCAGCAGCAAAGCGTACGGTGACTCGCTCACGCTGCGTGCCGAACTGTATGGATGGAACACACTGGGCGAGCGGCGCAGCTACGCCACGTCCGCGACGCGCGTGCCGTACCGGCCGTGGCTGACGCAGCCGCTCGCGCCACTCGCGATCAGCATGCCGAACGAGCCGGCCACGCTGGTGCTGGCAACGCGCCTGGTCGATGCAAAGGACTCCGTGCTGCAACGCAACTTCACCACCTTCATCGTCGAGGGCGATGCGCCCACAGTGACGACGTTGCTGGATGGCTGGAAGGTGCGGGTCGCCCGCGTGCCGGCCACCGCCGTGCGCGACGCGCACTGGACGCTCAAGCAATGGACCGTGCTGGGCGATCACAAACTGAATGGGGCGGGCAGCGGCTATTTCGAGTACCGCATCCCCTGGCCAGCCGGCCTCGACTCGAACGACGTCGCGAGCGCGACATTTCTCGTCGAGGCATCAGCCAAACGCCTGAACGGCAAGGACCGCGATTCCACAGCGGCGGACAACTCGGACTATATGCGCGGCGGTGGTTTCCACGATCCCAGCCGCAACCCGAACAGTTATCCGATGACCGGTGCCACGCCATTCCGCAGCGCGGTCACGGTGCGCGTGAACGGTGAATTGGCGGGCCCCTCCCGCTGGGAGCTGCCCGACGACCCGGCCGACTCGCGTGGCATCCTCAGCTGGCACGCGCAGCCGCACGATGGGCATCTCTACGAAGCCGGATCGTACGGGGAGCTGCTCCGCGTGCCGATTCCCGCCGCGGCGCTTCGCGCGGGAGCCCGCACTGGAGCGATGATCGTCAGGTTGGAGGTCGATGCAGCGCTACCCGGAGGACTCGCGATCTATGGCGCACGATTCGGGCGTTACCCGGTTGATCCCTCGGTGCTGTTTGTGCTGCGTGACACGATGAAGACTCAGTTCACGCTCACGAATGCGCACGGCATCGAAGTCAAGATCATCACGTACGGCGGGATCATCACGTCCATCCGCACGCCCGACCGCTCGGGAAAGCTCGACGACATCGTGCTCGGCTTCGACAGTCTCCCGGGTTATCTCAAGGACTCCCCGTACTTCGGCGCGATCGTCGGCCGCTACGCCAATCGCATCGCCAATGGGCAGTTCACCCTCGACGGCACCACGTACCACCTCGCCAAGAACAATGGGCCAAACTCGCTGCATGGGGGTGTTCGCGGATTCGACAAGGTCGTCTGGAGCGGCGAGCCGTTCCAGCAGGGCAGCGGCGTGGGAGTCACACTGGGCTACACGAGCAAGGACGGCGAAGAGGGATTCCCCGGCACGCTCGTCGCGCGCGTCACCTACACCCTCACGCCGCGCGATGAGCTGGTCGTGGACTACGAAGCCACGAGCGACAAAGTCACGCCGGTGAATCTCTCACAGCACACGTACTGGAACCTGCACGGTGCGGGGAATGGCGACATCCTCGACCACATCCTGACGCTCGACGCGGCCGCATTCACGCCCGTTGACTCGACTCTGATTCCCACGGGTGAAGTCGCGCCGGTCGCGGGGACGCCGTTCGATTTTCGCGCCCCGACACGGGTCGGCGCGCGCATCGCGCAGGACAACGTGCAGCTGCGCTTTGGCCGGGGATACGACCACAACTGGGTGCTCGACCGCGGCAGCGGACCTGGTCTTGCGCACGCCGCCCGCCTGGTAGAGCCGCGCAGCGGGCGCACGCTCGATATCAGCACGACCGAGCCCGGGGTGCAGTTCTACTCGGGCAACTTCCTCGACGGCACGGTCACGGGGAAGGGCGGGCGGGTGTACGCGTACCGCTCCGGCCTCTGTCTCGAGACCCAGCATTTTCCCGACTCGCCTAACCATCCGAATTTCCCTTCGACGATTCTGCGTCCCGGCGCGACGTATCGCTCCCGCACGGTGTACAGGTTCGGCGTCGCGCCCTGAAGCTCAGCGCGCTCGCGCTACCTCATACAGATACTCGACGTACGAGCGCGTGCCGCCATCGATGCCGTGCACCTTGGGATTCGTGGACTCGATGACGTAGTACTCATCCGGAGCGTGCGCGCCGCTCCCATGGCCGAGGCCAAAGTGTCCGGCCGCGAGCTTCAATGGCTCGCCGGTGAAAACGTAGCCGGGCCAGGAGCCCGCATTGCGCGGCAGCAGAATCGGCTCGATGCGGGAGCGCCGATACACCGCTTCCTGCGCCCGAATCACCATCGCCTCGCGCGCGGTGCTCGTGGGATCGTAGCCCCCCGTCATGTTGACCTCGATATCGCCGAAGCCGCGCCTGGCGAGATGTGCCTTGAGCGCAGCGAGTGCATCGGCGGCCGTCATGTCGGGCACGAGGCGCAGATCGAGCTTCGCCGTGGCCCGGTGCGGTAGAATCGTCTTGCCGCCGGGGCCCGTGTAGCCGCCCACGAGTCCCTCGATGTTGACGGTGGGACGCGACATGAGGAGCTCCAGCGCCTCGGTCCAGCCGGCATCGTGGACCCAGTGCTGCACGCCGAGCAATTGCTTCGCGGCGTTCTCGTCCAGACGAGCGGCGGCGGCGGCGATCATCGCTTTTTCGTCCGCGGAGAGCGGCCGAGCCCTGTCGGCAAAATTGTCGATCGCGGGATCGTTGCCGTCGGGGGAGACGAGCGTCGCGAGGGCCTGCACCAGGTGCCACGCGGGGCTGTCGACTCTGGCCTTATTGCTCGAATGAATGTCGGCGCGCGGACCGCGTCCCCACCGCTCCCCGCTCGAGACCAGTTCACACTCGATCACGCCCTTGGCGCCGAGTGTGATCGTGACCTGGCTGTCGAGGCCCTGAGCGGCCGATGGCATGAAAATGCCGACGCAGGGCTTCAGCGCCGCGAGCACCTCTGGCCGCCGCACGATCTGCGGGAAATGCGGCGAGCCGATCTCCTCTTCGCCCTCGGCGACGAGGACGAGGTTGACGGGCAGCTTGCGGCCCGCGCCGCGGATCGCGTGCACTGCGGCGAGGAATGTGGCCTCGGGCCCTTTCTGATTCACCGCGCCGCGCCCCATGACGACCTTGCCCAACCCTTGCTTGTCCACGAGCGCCGCGTCCCACGGGGGCGACGACCATTCCGCGGGGTCGACCTGCTTGACGTCGTACATGAAGTAGAGGCCGAGCGTCTTGGGCGCGCCCGCGTCAAACGTGGCGAAGACGCCGGGCTGCCCGTCGCTGGGGACTTTCGTGACCTGTTGGAAACCGGCATCGCGCAGCATCCGCATCGTCAGCTCGCAGCCTTCGTTCATGCCCCGGTTTTCGGCGGCGATGGACGGCTGGCGGATCCATTCCTGCAGCCGTTGCACCGATTCGTCGTGGCGGCGTTCGATCTGCGCGAAGATCGGGGCGAGCTCGGATTGCTGGGTTCGAATCAAGAGCGGCACGGTCAAAGCCGCCGCGGTGGCAGTTGTGTCTTTGAGAAAGGCTCGGCGATCGATGCTCATGGCTTCCCCCCTCCCCCCTCGGTTGGTCTTGCGCCAGCAATTCTGTCCGTTAGGCTTCGCGGTGCGCTAGGGGCGCATCCAGTCCGCGGGAAGGCTGTCCCACGCGGACTCCGGGCACATCCACCACACAGGCTTCGTGTGTTTCCCAATCCGCAGGACGCACTGCCGCTTCCTCCCCGTCCCAGCCTCCAGCAATACCGCAAGCTGGCCAAGGACCTCGTCAAAGCCTGTGACTCGGCCGCGGCGGCAATCGCCGCATGGGCTGACCGCTGGATGGCAGGGCTGCTCGCCGGCCGACGTGTTCCTGCAGCAGCTCCTGCGACAGCATCCGGAGCTGATTCGCGCGCGATCGGCGCGGGAGCATCTCACGTCGCAGTCGTGCGATTACTGCTCGAGCGCGGCGCTCGTCCGGGGATGCGAAGCCGGTACGGTGACATCGTCGAAGCCGCGATCTGGCGGGCGGCGCATGGCGGCAACCCAGACCGGTCCGCCGAGATCATCGAGGCGCTCATCGCGGCCGGCGGGAAGCGGCCGGACCATTACCTTCCTGGGACGCGCTACTCGAGGTGAGCGATGAGCCGACCGAATGACAACGATGCGACGTTGACCATCCCCGTGAGGCCCGGAGATCATGTGAAAGGCCGCGAGAACGCGCCGCTCACGCTGGTCGAGTACGGGGACTTCCAGTGCCCGTATTGCCGGGAGGCATACCCGATCGTGAAGCAGATCCAGGAGCGGCTCGGCGGGCGGCTGCGCTTCGCATTCCGCAATTTCCCACTGACGCGCATCCACCAGTTCGCGCAGCACGCGGCCGAAGCCGCAGAAGCGGCCGCGGCGCAGGGGGCGTTCTGGCAGATGCACGATCGCCTGTTCGAGCGGCAGTTCGCGTTGGAAGACGAGAATCTGCTCGAGTACGCCCGCGACCTGGGCCTCGATGCCGACCGGCTGGGGGGCGAGCTGGCCGCCGGGACCTATCGCAACCGGGTGCGCGATGACTTCATGAGCGGCGTGAAAAGCGGCGTGAACGGCACGCCGACGTTCTTCATCAACGGCGTGCGGCACGACGGCGGTTACGACGTCGAGACGCTGCTCGGCGCGCTCGAGGCAAGCAGGTCCTCGAGCCGGTAGCGAACCGCAAGGAGGTGTTATGCCAATCAATTTCCGACACGACGTCGAGAACGTCTTCAACGAGGCGAAGGCGCAGCGCAAGTCCGTTCTGCTCGACTTCAGCGCCGCACCGATGTGAAGTGGCTGTGCTCGGCTGGATGCCGAGGTGTGGCCGGATGAGCGGGTGGTACGCTACGTCAACGAGGGTTTTCTTCCCGCCCGGGTGCACGTGAAGGACGAAGGACAGGCCTTCAAGCGCTTCAGCGAGCGCTTCCAGGCGCCGTGGACCCCGACGATTTTGTTGCTCGATCCCGACGGCGTCGAGCAGCACCGCATTGAAGGCTTCCTGCCCGCGGATGACTTGCTCGCGCAATTGATGCTGGGCCGGGCGAAGTTGGCGTTTGCGCAGCAGCAGTGGGCCGAGGCGGAGCGGCGCTTCCGGGAAATCGCGGAGAAACTGCCGCAGACCGACGCGGCGCCGGAAGCGCTGTACTGGGCGGGTGTCGCGCCGTACAAGGCAACAGGGGATCCGGCGTCGCTCAAAGCGACCGGGCAAGCGTTTACCAAGCGGTATCAGGACAGCACGTGGGCGAAGAAGGCGTCGGTGTGGCGGTGAGGTAGACAAGGGTCTACGGCGCGGGTAGCTTCGCCGCCTCATGTCCCCCTTCCTCGCAGAACTGCTCGGCACCATGCTGCTCATCATCCTGGGCGATGGCGTGGTCGCCAACGTCGTGCTCAACAAGACCAAAGGCCAGAGCTCCGGCTGGATCGTCATCACCGCCGGCTGGGCGTTCGGCGTCACGGTCGCGGTGTACGCCGTCGGCACGTTCAGCGGCGCGCACCTGAACCCTGCCGTCACGATCGGGCTCGCCTCGATCGGCAAGTTCGCGTGGGCCTCGGTGCCCACCTACATCGCGGCCCAAATGCTCGGCGCGATGCTCGGCGCCACCATCGTCTGGCTCGCCTACCTGCCCCACTGGGCCGCGACGGAGAGCCAGGCCTCAAAGCTCGTCGTGTTTTGCACCGCCCCCGCCATCCGCAACCCGGTCTCGAATCTGCTGACCGAAATCGTGGGGACGTTCGTTCTCGTGCTCGGCGTGCTCGCCATCCTGACACCCAAGAATCTCAATCCCGTGTACGGGTGGAACGTGGGATTGGGCCCGGCACTCGTCGGCGTGATCGTCTGGGCCATCGGGTTGTCTTTGGGCGGGCCGACGGGCTACGCGATCAACCCGGCGCGCGACCTGGGGCCCCGCATCGCGCATGCGATCCTGCCCATCGCCGGTAAGGGGAATTCGGACTGGGGCTACGCCTGGATGCCCGTCGCCGGCCCAATCATCGGCGGCCTGATCGCGGCCTTCCTCTATAAGATGTGCTGGCCGGCGTGAAATACATTCTGGCCCTCGACCAGGGGACGACCAGCTCGCGCGCCATCGTCTTCGACCACAGCGGCAACGTCGTCGCGTCGGCGCAGCGGGAGTTTCGCCAGATCTTCCCCAAGCCGGGTTGGGTCGAGCACGACGCGAAGGAGATTTGGGCCACCCAGCTGCACACCGCCTCAGAGGTGATCGGCAAAGCGAGGCTCACCGCGGCCGACATCGCGGCCATCGGGATCACGAATCAGCGCGAAACCACCGTGGTGTGGGACCGCGATTCCGGCGAGCCGATCCATCACGCCATCGTCTGGCAGGACCGCCGCACCGCCGCCGCCTGCGACCGGCTGAAGGCCCGCAAGCTCGAGCCGATGATCAAGCGCAAGACCGGCCTCGTCGTCGACGCCTATTTCTCCGGCACGAAGCTGGCTTGGTTGCTCAAGAACGTCCGAAAAACCGGCCGACTGGCCTTTGGCACGATCGACACGTGGCTCGTGTGGAACCTGACAGGCGGTCGAGTACACGTGACCGATCCGAGCAATGCGTCGCGCACGATGCTTTTCAATGTCCGCACCGGCGAATGGGACGACGAGCTGCTCAAGCTGTTCGGCGTGCCGAGATCGGTCTTGCCCGAGGTGCGCTCGTCCAGCGAGGTGTACGGCGAGACGACGCTGTTCGGCGGCCGCATTCCGATCGCGGGCATCGCGGGCGACCAGCAGGCGGCGCTGTTCGGCCAGGCATGTACCGAGCCCGGCATGGTGAAGAACACCTACGGCACCGGCTGCTTCATGCTGATGAACACCGGCACGAAGCCGATCGCGTCGAAAAACAATCTCCTGACGACGGTGGCGTGGCGCATCGGGAAACGGACCGAGTACGCGCTCGAAGGGAGCATCTTCATCGCCGGCGCGGTGGTGCAATGGCTGCGCGACGGGTTGGGCATCATCAAGTCCTCGTCGGAAGTGGAAGCCCTGGCATCACAGGTGACTGATCCGGAAGGTGTCTATCTCGTCCCCGCCTTCGCCGGCCTCGGCGCGCCGCACTGGGATCAGTACGCGCGCGGCCTCGTCGCGGGCGTCACGCGCGGCACGACCGCGGCCCACATCGCGCGCGCGGCGCTCGAGGGGATCGCGTTTCAGGTGGCCGACGCGCTGCGCGCGATGGAGGCCGACGCGAAGATCAAGCTGAAGGAGCTGCGCGTGGACGGCGGCGCGTCAGCGAACAACCTCCTGATGCAATTCCAATCAAACCTGCTCGCCGTCCCCGTGGTACGCCCCAAAGTCACCGAGACCACCGCACTCGGCGCGGCGTACCTTGCGGGACTGGCGGTCGGCTACTGGAAGGACCAGAAGCAGATCGCGGCGCAGTGGCAGGTGGACCGGCGTTTCACGCCTTCCATGAAATCGGCGCAACGGAAGAAACTCGAGGGCGGGTGGCGAAAGGCGCTCGATCGGGCAAGACATTGGGAAGAGGTGAGTTGAAGCGCCGTCTCTTGCTTCTGCCGCCCGAAAGTGAATGTTGGCTCCGTGGACATCCGGGATAAGAGCATTCGATCGCTGCGCGCGCTGCGCCTCGACACCGTGAGGGGCAAGTTCGTCGCGTTCGCGGTGGTGGCGACGCTGTTCACGACGCTCGCCATGACCGTGATGCTGTACGGACGCAATCGCCGCTCGCTGAGCGATCGCGTCGGGCAGGAGCTCCGCGGCCTGAGCTCGGACATGGCTCGCGAAGCTGACGAATGGGTCGACCAGCGGGTGTACGATCTGCGCCTGCGGGCCAGTCCCTATGTTGTCTCCGACAACCTGGCCCGAGCCACCGGTCGTGCTGCGGCGCAGTCCCTCACCCGGCTCCGCGACTACCTCAACGCCGTGCGGCAGAACCTTCCGGCGCACGAAGGACTCGCGATCATCGGGCGGGACGGGCAGGTCCTGACGAACAGCGGCAGCCGCACCGGCTTCCGCCTGTCGCCGGAACGCATGAACGACCTGCGGACTCGGGACGCGCTCGTGGGCGACCCGTTCTGGGATGCCGGCATCGGCAAGGCCGCGCTCGTCGTGGTGGTACCAATCCGTCAGGATGACGGCCTGTTTCTGGGCGCCTTGGGCGCCAAGATCAATCTGGACAGCCTCAGGAACGTGCTGGACCAGCTGTCGGCCGACCACTCGCGCGAACTCTACCTGATCACCGAGCAGGGGCGCGTCGTGATCAGCTCGGCGGGCAACTCCGCGGACCTGATGAAAACGACGTTGCCCGAAGCGACCACGCGCGAGCTCGTCGACCGGGAAGGCCAGACCGTCGCCCAATCGCGTCCTCAGGGGCGCGCGGTCCTGGCCGTGCTGCAGCGCATCCCCCAGCTGCGCTGGGCCGCCGTCGCCGAAACGCCGCGTGCCGAAGCGGTGCGCGAGGCCGGAGTGCTCCGGTTCCGCACGGTGCTCCTCATGATCGCGCTGCTGGTCGGCGTGGGGCTGTTGGCGTTCATCGCGGGTTCGTTCATCACCGGCCCCCTCGAGCGCCTCAGTGAAGCCGCGGCGCGCGTGGCCGCCGGGGACCTGTCGGTCGAGCTCCCCGCCGGGGGCAGCGGGGAGGTCGGGTACCTGACGCGGGCGTTCAATACCCTCGTGTCGCGCCTGCGAGAGAAAGAGAGTCAAGGGGAGCTGGAGAAGCTGTCGCTCACCGATTCCCTGACCGGCCTCTACAATCGCCGCCACCTCATGGGGACGCTCGCCAGCGAGGTGCAGCGGTCGCGGCGGCTGCGCCGCGCGTTCTCGGTCCTGCTGGCGGACGTCGACCGCTTCAAGCAGTACAACGACACCCATGGACACCTCGCCGGGGACGCGGCGCTCGTGAAGATCGCGGAAGTCTTCCGCCGGACGACGCGGCAGGTGGACTGTGTGGCGCGCTACGGTGGCGAAGAGTTCGTGGTGATGCTGCTCGAGGCGAACCTGGCGACCGCCACGATCGTCGCGGAGCGCATTCGCGCCCGCGTGGGCGAGCAGGACCTGGGCGAGGGGGAACTCACCCTGAGCATCGGCGTGGCGGAGTACCCCGACGGCGGCGACACGCCCGAGGAGCTGATTGCCACCGCCGATGCCGCGATGTACAAGGCGAAGGGCTCGGGCCGGAACCAGGTCGTGGTGGCCGGGACGAGCGAGCAACCCCCGCAAGAGAAGGAAAAGAAGCCGACGCGGCGCAAGCGAGAGTCTTGCTGACTTCACGCGTGCGCGGTAATGTCTGGCCAGCTTAGTTAACCGTTCCCCAAAACCCGTCGAGCTCACATGAAAACCCACCTACCCATCGCCGTCATGGGACTCTTCCTCGTCGCCGGTCAGGCCGTTGCCCAGCAGCAGGTGGTGACCGGCACGGTGCGCAGCGAGCAAGGCACGCCGCTCGCCGGCGTGGCGGTCACGATCAAGGGCACGATCGGCCGAACCGCGACCAACAACGATGGAACGTATTCCATTCACGTCGCGCCCGGACAGGTGCTGCAGTACCGGCTCATCGGCACCGCGTCGCTGGAGCGGACGGTTGGCGAGGAGAACGTCATCGACGTCGTGCTGCGCCGCACCGCGTTGGACCTCGACGCCGTGGTGGTCACGGCGCTCGGGCAAACCAGGGAGCAGCGCGCGGTGCCCGCTTCGCAGCAGAGCGTGCCGGGCCCTGAGATCGTCGCCACCCAGCGCGACAACTTCATCAACGCGCTCGCGGGGCGGGTCGCCGGCGTTGACGTCACGAGCACATCGGGCGTGCCGGGCGCGTCGTCGTCCATCACCATCCGGGGCATCAGCTCCATCAGCGGCAGTAACCAGCCGTTGATCATCGTCGACGGTCTCCCGATGGATAATCGCACGTTCAACACCACAGCGATGGCATCGGACGTGAACGCCACGACGGCGCTGAGCAACCGCGGCATCGATTTCACGAACCGCGCCGCCGACCTGAACCCCAACGACATCGAATTGGTCACGATCCTCAAGGGAGTCGAGGCGTCGGCGCTGTACGGCATCGACGCGGCGAACGGCGCGATTCTTATCACGACCAAGCGCGGCCGATCGGGCGGCGGGGCGGAGTACAGCAACAGTATGCGGATGGAACGGACCCGCGCGACTCCGACGCTGCAGCGCATCTATGGCCCCACGGCGATCAGCGTGGCCGGCGTCCTGACCGCCCAGACGTACTTCGGCGCTCCCTACCCGGCCGGCACGCAGTTCTACGACAACATCGACGGCTTCCTGCAGACGGGCGTGACCCAAACGCACAACCTGGCGTTCAGCGGAGCGACGCCGGACAACCAGATCAATTACCGTCTCAGTACGTCGCTCGACCGGCAGGAGGGCGTCGTCCCAAAATCGGGTTACGATCGGCTGAACATCACCGGATCGTCGCAGGCGCAGGTCTCGCGCTGGCTCAACGCCGATCTCTCGATGGTGTACAGCTATGCCAACAACGACCAGGTCTACAAAGGCGATATCGGGCCGCTGATGGGCTTGATGCTGTGGCCGCAGAACGACAACGCCAAGGTTTATCTCACCCCGGCGGGAACCCGGCGGCGGCTCACGAGCCTGACGGCCTCGGCGGAGCTGGACAACCCCTACTTCAACGTCAACAAGAACGCCATCAATTCGAAGAACAATCGCATCATGGCGAACGTCGGCTTCGTGCTGACGCCGTTCTCGTGGGGCAGCCTCAAGACCAACATCGGCACCGACAACTACGCCAATCAGAACCTGGTGCTGCGCAATCCGGAGAGCGCCGCCGGGTTCACGTCGGGCGGTATTCTCGATCAGGCGGACGTGATCACGCGCAATATCAGCGCCCAGACGCTTCTCAACTTCAATAGTCACCGGCTGACGAACAGCATCTCCATCAGCGGGCTGGTGGGAAATGCCATCAGCGATTTCAGGACCACCACCGATGCCGCGGTCGGCACGGGGTTCCTCGACCCTAATTTCGTCTCGATCAACAACACGAGCGCGCGGCTCCCCAAGACCACGGCGGAGCGGCTCCGGCGGGTGAGCTTTTTCGGACAGGCGGCGCTCGATTACCGGAACTACCTGTTTCTCACGGTGACCGGCCGCAATGACCGGACCTCCACGATTCCACCGCCGCGCAATTCGTTCTTTTATCCGTCGGCAGGGCTCAGCTTCATTTTCTCCGACGCCTTTCCCGGTCTGCAGCGGTTCGTAACCGGGAAGCTGCGCGCGGCGATTGTGGGCGGCGGCAAGGACGCCCGGCCATACGCCTATAGGCCGGCGCTCCAGTACAAGACCACCTCCTTCGGCGGATACGGTTACGATTTCTGGGGGCCGAACTTCGCCTTGAAGCCCGAGCGCGCCAGCGGCTGGGAGATCGGCGGCGAGGCGAGCTTCCTGCACGACCGGCTGGGACTCGATGTCACGGGTTACCACAAGATCACCTCGGATCAGATCGTCAACGACATCCGCGGCAGCTATGGAACGGGCTACATCCTGTTCAATCTGAACGGCGCCAAGACGCTGAGTCGCGGGATCGAGATGACGTTACGCGCCACACCCATGCTGAAGCCGAACGGATCGTGGGACGTGCAGGCGAACTTCACCCTCGCCCGCGGCTACGTGTTGAGCCTGCCGCGCAGCCTGCCGGAGTCCTACGTCTCCGACACGTGGCTGTACGGCAACGTCCGGAACGGCGTGCAGCCGGGCCTCTCGACCATGTCGCTCACCGGTCTGTTCTACCTGCGCGTCTCGAGCGACAGCGCGGGCCGCAAAGGCCAGCTGTTGATCGACCCGACGACGGGCCTGCCGGTGCGATCGCAGACGTTCATCGACGCCGGCTACGATCGACAGCCCGACTTCACGATCGGGTTGCAGAACACCATCCGCTACAAGCGCTTCTCGCTCGATTTCCTGCTCGATATCCGCAAGGGCGGAGACGTGTTCAACGCGACCGAGCACTACCTCACGACGCACGGCCTGAGCAAGGAGACGCTGGACCGCGACCAGCCACGCGTCCTCGAGGGCGTGCTCATGGATGGCAAGCAGAACTCCTCCAATCCCACGGTCAATAACATCGTCATCGTGCCGAGCGCGCAGACCGGCTACTACACGAGCATGAGTGAAGAGCTGTTCATCGAGAAGAACATCAACTGGCTGCGGCTCCGAGACATGCAGCTGACCTACGAACTGCCGGGCCGCTTCCTCGGCGCGCGCAATGCCAGCGTGTTCGTAAAGGGCACTGATTTGTTCTTGATCACCAACTATACGGGCCTCGATCCGATCGTGAACGGCAACAGCGCCGCGGTCGGTGGCTCGGGCGGCGTCGGCATCGACTTCGGCAACTTCCCGATGCCCATTGGTGTCAACGTCGGCGTCCGGATGGGGTTCTGACCATGAAAAAACGCTACGCAGCGGCACTGGTCGGGATCCTCACCGTCGCCACGGGATGCGAGCAATTCCTCGACGTCAACACCAATCCGAACGGCCCCACGACGGTATCGGCGAACCTGTATCTGCCACCGATGCTGCACTGGCTGGTGACATCGCCCCAGTTCGACGGCCGCTTCGTCGGGCGCTATACGCAGCAGTGGATGTTGCCAGGAACCGGCACTACCCCAAGCACCTGGGACCGGATGGGGTATGACCCCTCGAGCGACAACGGCGCGCAGCAGTGGCGCGATGTGTACTGGTCCCTCGGCCAAAACCTGGTCGACATGACCGCCAAGGCCGAAGCCGAGCAGCGTTGGGATCTCCTCGGCGTGGCCCTGATTCTGAAGGCGTGGGGCTGGCAGGTGCTGACCGACCTGCACGGCGAGATCATCATCCGCGAAGCGTTCGACGTGTCGCGCACGAAGTTCGATTACGACACGCAAGATTTCGCGTATCAAGAGGTGCAGCGCCTCCTGGACAGCGCGATCGTGCTGCTGCGGCGTACCGATGGCGCCGTCGATCAGGCATACCTCGCCCGGGGCGACAAGATTTACGGTGGCGACCGACTCAAATGGCTCAAGCTGGCGCACGGCATGTTGGCGTTGAACCTGAATCACCTTTCGAACAAGACCACGGGGCCATTCACCTACGACCCCGTCCGCGTCATGGCGGAAGTCGATTCGTCGTTCGCGAGCAACGCCGATGACGCGGTGCTGGCATATCCCGGTACGAGCACGGACTTCGCCGATTACAATTTCTGGGGACGCACCAGAAACAACATCACGAACTACCGGCAGACGCGATTCATCGTCGGGCTGATGGACAGCACGCAGTTCGGGATCGTCGACCCCCGCATGAGCCGCATGCTCGCGATCGACTCGGCCAACCAGACCTACCGCGGGCTCGATCCCAACGTGGTGGGCTTCGGCGGCCTCGCCGCGCCGCAGCAGCCACGGAATTTCTTTGGCTATACCACCACGGGCGGCCTCGGATTGCCGTCCAGATACATCTTCGGCGATAAATCCAAGATCCCGGTCATGACGTACTCGGAGCTGCAATTCATCAAGGCCGAGGCCGCATTGAAACACGGCGACGCGGCCGTCGCGCTCACGGCATACACCAACGCGATCCGCGCGCATTTCCAGTTCGTGAACGACCGCAACAGTGAGGCCGGCGGCCCGCCGGCAATTGCGACCACCACCCGCGACTCGTTTCTCGCGTCCCCAAACATCGTCCCGGCGACGCTCACGCTGTCGCACATCATGTCACAAAAGTTCATCGCGCTGTGGGGCTGGGGGCACAACGAGATCTGGATGGACATGCGGCGCTATCACTACACCGCCGTCGACTCCGTCAGCACCACCCAGGTGTTCCGTGGATTCACGCCGCCGACCAACCTCTATCCCGACAACGGCGGCGAGGTCGTGCGGCGCATCCGGCCACGCTACAACTCGGAGTATGTCTGGAATCGCGACGCGCTGCAGGCGATCGGCGGTCTCGACGCCAATTACCACACCAAGCTGCTATGGGTTACGGAGCCATGAATACCCTGATTCGTTATCGGGCACTCGGCGCCCTGCTGTGCGTCACGGCGCTCGCCTCGTGCGACAAGAACGCGGTCCAGGTCCTCCCGAACGGGCCGCTGGAACATTCCCGCGTCAAGTTTTTCAATTTCGGCGTAGGAGCGCCTGGCGTGAATTTCTACGCCAACACCACCAAGATGACCGCGATCTCTTCGGCCACGAATACGGAAGCGACCACGGGAGTGGCGTACGGGAGTGTCGGCAATGGCGGAGCGTATTCCGCCATTGCGCCCGGTGCGTACAGCCTCACCGGCAAGATTGCGGCGACCGTCGACAAGGACCTGGCGATTGCTCGGGTCGACACGACGATCGCGGATGGCAAGTCCTACTCGTTCTACATGTGCGGCTTCTACAATGCGACCGGCAAGACCTCGGACGCGTTCGTGCTGGAGGATGCGTACCCGTCACAGATCGATTACGCCGTCGCGCAGGTCCGGTTCGTGCACGTAATCTCCAATGCGGCGCCGTTGACCTTGTACGCCGAGAATACGCTCACGTTCGATACGGTGACCGTGGGGGGCCCCGTCGCTTACAAGAGCGGCAGCGCCTTCACCGCCCTCCCCCCCGGCGTGTACAACGTGTTCGCGCGTTACACCGATTCGACCACGAACAAGGTGTCGAGAACCGAAGTGTCGTTTGTCGCGGGCCGCGTGTACACGATCGGCGCGCGCGGGGACATCACCATCACGTCCACGACCGCCACGAACCGGCCGTTCTTGGACAACACGGCCAACCGCTAGTCAGCGGGCCTATCGCTCAGCCGTTTCGGTGGCGCGCCGGTGGTAGGTAGGAACCGTTGCTCCGGGGGCGCCAGCGGCGGTGGCGGCGTCTCGTCACTCGCCGTGGCGTCCTGCAAGCCGCGCTTGAACTCCTGAATCCCCTTCCCGATCGATTTGCCGATCTCCGGTATCCGCTTGGTGCCGAACAGCAGCGTGATGACCGCCACCAGAATCAGGATGTGCCAGATACTCAAGTCCGCTAACACACATGCTCCACGAGAAAAAGGTGTTGGCGAGAATATATCTCAACGCCGAGTCTTCGTCTTCTTACCAACGAGCTTCCAGAACTGCCGGTCTCCGATGACCGTCACGGCGTGCCCCTTCTCGGCGAGGCGCCGGATCTCGATCAGCTTCGACCCGCCGACCGCCCCGGCAATCTGCAGCACATTGGGACGGCCCCGGACCAGCACGTCGGTCGTCCTGCCCGGCTTCGACTGCACAATCGCCCCTGCCCGCTGGGCGGCTTTGATCGCGTCGCTGCGCGGGCGGCTCAGGAAGCCCGTGAAGGAGACCCGTTTATCGGCGAGACTGCGCACGCGGCCGAACCCCGGTTGCTTGCGCGGCATACGGAGTGCCTCGATCAGCTCGCCCGCGGCCTCGTAGCGCTTGCCCCGCACGCCGAGGCAGCGGTGAATCACTTCCTTCAGATGATCACTGCACGGCAGCCGGCGCACGTCGCGGCTGAGGATGGGGCTGGCGATATCGCCCCGCAGCAGCATGACGGCAATCAGCGCGACCTGATAGATGTCGTCGCGCTGCTGCCAGCGCCGCACCCGCCCCCACGCGATCTCGTTCGGGACGTTGAACACGTTGAACGCGTCGGCGGTGACGCCGCGACGGTTGAGCTGGTGTGTGGCGATGCCGAAATCGCCCAGCTTGAGCTGCTCGCCCTCGCACACGAACACGTTGAACGGCGTCAGGTCGCGGTGCAGCGCCTGCCCGCGGTGCAGGGCGTCGAGCACCGCGAGGATCCCGGCGATCTCGCGCCGCACGAAACGCTCCGGCTGCGGCCCCTTGAGCTTGAGCCAGGCGCCCAGATCGCCGTGCACGGCGAATTCCATGGCGAGGCAATAGCGCGTGCGCGCACCGTCGGCGATGACGAACCGGTCGAGCACGCGCAGCGCGCGCGGCTCGCGGTCGAGCAGCTCGGCGAAGTACGACTCGCGCAGCCACGGCGTGAGACGGTCAGTGATCTTGACGCAAATCTGGGCCGGCAGCCCGTCGCGCCGGTTGGGCGTCGCGAGGTACACTTCCCCGAACCCTCCCTTGCCGACGAGCTGGTGCAATTGATAGGTTCGCCCGCTCTCCGAGCTGTAGACCGTGAGCAGCGCCCCCCCCGCCCCCCCCGGCTTGGCCGTGTGCCCGGGGCCGGACACTGCGGTAGTGGACCTACGGGTCACCATGCGCGTCACCATGAGGAGCAAGGTAATTGTTTGTGGGGCGCGTTGCTTCTTGAACGACTAGCGGCCCGTGCATAATTGGGACAAAATCGAAGCCCCTCTCATGGAGGTCGTACCATGCAATCCCGAGCCTGTACCCTGATGATCGCCATCGCCCTGGCGCCGCAGGCGCTCACCGCACAAGCGACGCCTGGCACGAAGCCGCCCGCCGAGGCCCCCGTCCGCTCAACCAGCCCCGTCGCCGATGGGCTGCGCGCCATGCACCAGCGCTTCTCGGGCATTCTGATCGCCGCCGCCGAGGCGATGCCCGCGGACAAGTACAACTATCGTCCCACGCCGGCGCAAATGAGCTTCGCACAAATCCAGGTGCACCTCGCGAACGAGGGCAACGACATCCTCTGTGGCAACACCGCCGGCCTCGCGGTGCCGCAGCGCGCGGCGGTAGACAGCACCGCGACCAAGGAGCAGCTCGTCGCACGGCTCAAAGAGACGTTCCAGTTCTGTGAGCAGGCCTTTGCACGCATGGACGACTCGAAGCTGGCCGACCCGATCTCGATGTTCGGCATGAACATGACGCGGGCGACCGCAGTCCTCATCACGGTGGCAGACTGGTCGGATCACTACAGCCAGGAAGCGAATTACCTGCGGCTGAACGGCATCCTGCCGCCCACGGCGCAGCGTCGCATGTAGACACCTCACCCCCTGACCCCCTCTCCACGACGTGGAGAGGGGGGACGGCAGTGGAGGATCGAACCGTCTAATGGAAGTTATCGTTCAGCGAGACTACGCGGCGATGAGCAAGGTCGCGGCGCAGATCGTCGCGGAATTGCTCAACACCAAGCCGAACGCCGTGCTCGGCATGGCGACGGGCTCCACACCGCTCGGTCTCTATCAGGAGCTGGTGCGGCTGCACAAGAAGGAGCAGCTCGACTTCTCGCGCGTAACGACGTTCAATCTCGACGAATACGTCGGCCTGCCCGTGAATCACCCGCAGAGCTATCACTACTTCATGCACGAGCATTTTTTCCGGCACGTCAACATCCCGCCGCACAACATCAACATCCCGTCCGGTACCACCAGCAACTACGCCGCCTTTTGCGAATGGTATGAGCGGCGCATCGGGGAGTGCGGCGGGATCGACCTGCAGATCCTCGGCATCGGCACCGACGGCCACATCGCCTTCAACGAGCCGACGAGCTCCTTGAGCTCGCGCACCCGGCTCAAGACGTTGTCCAAGCAGACCATCGACGACAACGCGCGCTTCTTCGACCGCCGCCAGGACGTGCCGGTGTATGCCATCACGATGGGCGTCGGCACGATCCTCAATGCGCGCAAGCTGGTGCTGGTGGCGAGCGGCACGGCGAAGGCGAAAGCGATCGCGCAAGCGGTCGAGGGACCGGTCACCAGCATGGTCACGGCGAGTGCGCTGCAGCTGCATCGCGACGCGATCGTGATCGTGGACGAGGAGGCGGCGGCGGGGCTGACGATGCGCGATTACTACGACTTCATCTACGCGGCCAAACCGGCGGCGCCGAGGGCGTGAGCGAGCATCCGATCATTCGGGTCCAGCACGTCGTTAAGACCTTTGGCAAGGTCACGGCCGTGAACGACGTCTCGTTCGACGTGCAAGCGGGTGAGATCTTCGCATTTCTCGGTCCCAACGGCGCCGGGAAGACCACCACCATCAAGATGCTCACGACCCTGCTCCGCCCCACGAGCGGCGCGCTCGAGCTGGACGGGCTCGATCCCACCACGCAGCAGACGGAAGTCCGGCGGCGCTTCGGCGTCGTGTTTCAGGATCCGAGTCTCGACAGCGAGCTGACGGCGGGGGAAAACATGGACATCCACGGCGTGCTGTACCATGTGCCGCGCCAGCTCCGGCGACAGCGGTCCGAGACGCTGCTCAAGATGTTCGAGCTGTGGGACCGGCGCGATGACCTGGTGAAGACGTTTTCGGGCGGCATGAAACGCCGCCTCGAGATCGCGCGTGGGCTGCTGCACACGCCGAAGGTGTTGTTTCTCGACGAGCCGACGCTGGGTCTCGATCCGCAGAGCCGCAATCAGATGTGGACCCACGTGAAAACTCTCAATGCGAGCGAGCGGGTCACCGTGTTCCTCACGACGCACTACATGGACGAAGCCGATCGCGTGGCGGATCGCATCGCGGTGATCGACCACGGGCGCATCGTCGCCACAGGCTCGGCCGCGGAGCTCAAGCGGCAAACGGGCACCGATTCGCTCGAAGCGGCTTTCCTCAAGCTCACGGGCACCACGATTCGCGACGAGAGCGCCACGGCTGTCGACCAGATGCGGCAGGTGTCGCGGGTTTGGAGGCGCTAGGCGCATGAGCGTCGTCTATATCCTGTGGCTCCGTGAGGTGAAGAAGTACCTCCGGTCGCGCGTACAGATCGTCGCGTCCCTCGGCTCGCCGCTCATGTACCTGGGCGTGCTCGGGTTCGGCCTGGGCCCCGTCTTTCAACGCGCCGGCGAGGGCAAGTACCTCCAGTTCATGGCGCCCGGCGTGATCGGCATGACCGTGCTGTTCACCGCCATGTTCTCAGGGATCGCGATGCTGTGGGACCGCCAATTCGGATTCCTGAAGGAGACACTGGTCGCGCCGGTGCCGCGCCTCCTGATCATGATCGGCCGCACGCTCGGCGGCGCCACGGTCGCGGTGCTACAGGGCACGCTGATTTTCGTCGTGACCCTCATCGCGGGGTTTCGCCCGGAGAGTCTCCTCGCCGTGCCGCTGGCGTTTCTGGTGATCGCGCTGATCGCGGTGATCTTCTCGGCGCTCGCCACCGCGATCGGGTCGAGCATCAAGGAGATGCAGGGCTTCCAGATGGTGATGAACTTCCTCGTGATGCCGCTCTTCTTTCTCTCCGGCGCGATTTATCCCCTCGAGGGACTCCCCCGAGCCCTGGGGGCGCTCACGCGCGTCGATCCGCTCACCTACGGCGTCGACGGGGTGCGCGGTCTGCTGACCGGGAGGACGCACTTCGGCGTCCTGCTGGACGTTGGCGTACTGCTGGCGGTTGGGGTCCTGTTCGTGGCGTTCGGGGCGTGGCGGTTCTCGAAAATCGAGGCTTAAGGTGCTTCTGCTCGCCTTGTTGGTTCTGGCTCAACACCGTGCGATCGTCTACACCACGGCCGAGAGCACCAGCTTCCGGCTGACGGCCACCGATACGCTGGTGTTCCGGCCGTCGGAGCCGACGTCCGAGGGGAAGGTCTACGTCTTCGTCGATCCGCGGAAAACGTTCCAGCCGATGATCGGCATCGGCGGGGCGCTGACCGATGCCGCCGCCGAGACATTCGCGAAACTACCCGCGGCGCGGCAGGACGAAGTGATCACGGCGTATTACAGCAGCGACCGCGGCATCGGCTACACCCTGGGTCGGACCAACATCAACAGCTGCGACTTCTCGAGCGCGAGCTACACGTACGTGACCGAGGGCGATTCGGCCCTGACGTCCTTCTCCATCGCGCCCGACCTGCGCTACAAGATCCCCCTGATCAAGCGCGCGATGGCCGCGAGTGGCAACCGGCTCAAGCTGTTTGCGAGTCCCTGGAGCCCGCCGGCGTTCATGAAGGACAACAACGACATGCTCCACGGCGGGCATCTGCGCCCCGAGTACGCGCATTCCTGGGCTCGTTATTACACGAAGTTTATCGAGCAATACCGGAGGGCAGGCGTGCCCGTGTGGGGCATCACGATTCAGAACGAGCCGATGGCGACGCAGACGTGGGAATCGTGCATTTATCAAGCGTCGGACGAGCGGGACTTTCTCAAGAACCACCTCGGTCCGGCGATGACGCGGGCGGGACTGCGCGATGTGCACATCATGGTCTGGGACCATAACCGCGATCTGATCATCGAGCGGGCGCTGGCCATTTTCGACGATTCCGCGGCCGCGAAGTACGCCTGGGGGATCGCCTTCCATTGGTATGAAGACTGGTCGGGTGGGACGCAGATGTACGGCAACGTCGCGCTCGTGAACCGGCTGTGGCCCGCCAAACACATCCTGTTCACCGAGGGCACGCCGGCGAACTTCGACTCCACGGGGTACGGGCGCTGGAGCCTCGGCGAGGCGTACGGGCGGTCGATGATCAACGATTTCAACTCGGGCGCCGAGGGATGGACGGACTGGAACATTCTGCTCGATGAACGGGGCGGACCCAACCATGTCGGCAACTTCTGCTTTGCCCCGATTCATGCCGACACGCGGACCGGCGCGCTCATCTACACCAATTCGTACTACTACATCGGCCACTTCTCGAAATTCATCCGCCCCGGCGCCAAAAGGATTGTGGCCGCAGCGAGCCGCAGCATGCTGCTCACCACCGCCTTCGTCAACCCGGACGGGAACGTGGCCGTGGTCGTCATGAATCCGACGTCCAAGGGGGGCGACTACAACCTCGTCGTCGGCTCCACGTCGCTGCAGATCAGCACACGGCCACACTCGATCCAGACGGTGGTGTTCTGAAGCCGCTGTTTAGTGCCCCTCCTCCTCGTGGTCGTCGTTGCCGTCGTGGTCGTTGTCCTCGAACGCGCGCAGCGATGCACGAATGGCGTGCTCGATCGTTTCCTGATTCGCCGAGTTCGTGGGATCGATCACCGCGCCCGTCGCATCCTTGAACCAGCTGCCCACGTCCACGTCGATCGTGAGGTTCGTCGAATTGGCGTCCACTGTGAGGGGAGCGGCGAAGTCCATCTCCACTTCTGCCCGCACGTCTGACGTAAACGTGAACGGGTGATCGGTACCCCCCGCGTCGGTGAACACGCCGACGACTTTCACGCCCTCGACCTTCGCATGTAGCCCCCGGTAGATGCCCGCCGGGACTAGCGCATCGAGAATCACTTTGGTGGTCCCGTCAAGCGGCAGATCGACCTGCACGGGCTCGACACGGACGGGCGGGCACTCGGCCTCATCGTTGTCGTCGGCCTCGGTCTCGTTGGCATCGGGCTGGTCGTTGGCGTCGTCCGCCTCGTTCGCGTCGTCGTCAGTGCACGTTACGTCGCCGCTCGCCAGCTTGATGTGCGACAGCGTCATCTGCGCCGACGTGATGCGCACCGAGCCGCCGGTGCCGCTGACGATGAGGTCCGCGACGATGCCGGGCCTGGCGGAAGCTGCCGCCGGGCCGATCGTCGTCGACAGGTTGATGCGTTGGAGCGGTCTTGGGGCAGTTGAGTCGCAGGCAGTGAGCAGGAAGGCGACAGGGGCGAGGAGCAGAATAGACCGTGTTGTGTGCATGACACCTCCGGAGTTCTGGACTGAGCGCTGATCGATCTCAATACTACCCCGACCAGCGGCGCGCGGCAGATGTCACGTGTATCGAAGTCGTCGTCGCGCGGGCCAACGCAGTGTGACTCGTGTCACGCGAGCAGGGCTCACGGCCCTCCGCACACCGGCGCGGTCGGCGCCCGCGTGGGCGCCAGGATCGGCTTCCGATTGTTGTGCGTCAGCTCGGCGTTGAACGCGGCGAGCGGCGCGGCGTTGATGCCCGTCCAGGTCGTCACCACCCGCTGGAGGTCCCGGCACGCCGCCAGGTAAGCGCGCGCATCGCCGCGACCTGCTGGTAGCCTTCCCAGGACACTTGCATGGCGGCCGCGATCTTTGTCTGTAAGCCGTACTGCGCGCGCACGTCGGCAGCGGTCGCGGGAGAGCGCGGATCATTCACGACGGTCACGGGCTGCGTGTAGCTCTTGCCGGCGACCGTGAGCCTCACGGTGTACACGCCCGGCGGCACGAGCGGGCCCTCGGGCGACGGGGGCGGCGGCGTCTCCCTGTGGGTTGGGAACGCCACGTCCTGGCGAGTGGCAGGACAGGCCGACGGCGACGAGAAGCAGCAGGCGTCCTACTGTGGCGTCTCCAGCGGATGGTTGCTCCGCTCGTAGAACTCATGCTGTAGCCGCAGGCTCTCCTGGTCCGTTTTGACCGCGCGGATCGCCTGCACGACGCCGTTGATCCACGTCCTCGCCTCGAACTCACCGAGTTCGCGCGACGCCGCGGCGCCTTCGCCCGCATAGTGATTCGGGAAACGCGCATACCACCAGATGCCGGTGTACACGCCGTCGGGCAGCTTCAGCCGCGCCTGATCGGCACCGGATTCCTGCGGCGCGCGATCGAGGTGGACGAGGTCGGGCCGGGCGATCATGCTCATCGACGTTTCGCTCTCGCCGGCATGCATATCCGTCGCCGGGTTCGATTTGTGCTTCGGCTCGCCCTGCGCGCTGCGCATGATCCCCAGGACGTACACGACGTAATCATGCGGCGCCTCGAGCTGCGTCTGCGCGAAAAACGGGAGCAGGCTGTTGTTGCCACCGTGACCGTTCACGATGATGATCTTCTTGCAGCCATTGCGTGCCATCTCGTCGGTCGTTTCCTGCAGCAGTTGGAGCTGCAGTCCCCGGCTGTAGGCCACCGTGCCCGGTTCGTGCTTCGCCTCGAAGATTTGCCCGAAATAGTATTCTGGAAAAACGATGGCGTATTCCTGCTGGGCGGCATTGAGTGCGACGTATCGCACGTTGAGCAGATCGTTGCCCAGGGGCAGGTGCGGCCCATGCTTCTCCATGATGCCGAACGGCAGCAGGCAGGTACCCTGCGCGCGGGCAATGCCGTCGCGGAAGTCGGCCGCCGTCAGCTCCTCCCAATGCACCGACAGCTTGTTTTGTGCCGGCGCGGGTGACGGTGACTGCGCCCACGCGATCGAGGCGCAGAGGACGTTGATGCAAAGCAGCAATGATTTGTACACGTGTCCTCCCGTGGTGCGTTCGAGCCGATGCCCCAACACCTCAATACTTCCGAAAGCTTCGCCACGCTATCCCCATCGTGCCGGTCCGAGTTACCTTCAGCGTGATGGCCGCCATGACGCGCTCGCTCCCGCTGTTCGCCCTGCCGATGGTCGTCGCGTGCGCGCGCGCGCGGCCTCCCTCCCCCGGGCCCGTGCCGGCCGGGGCCGAAGTGCGGGCGGTGTGGGTCGTGCGGCAGACGCTCGCGGACCCGGAGAGCGCGCGGGCGATGGTCCGGCGGGTGGCCGAGGCGGGGTTCAATACGCTGATCGTCCAGGTGCGCGGGCGCGGCGACGCCTACTACCGGAGCCGCTGGGAGCCTCCGCCGCCGGCCCTCGCGGGCGCCGCGCGGCGCAATTATGACCCGCTCGACCGGACGATTCGTGAGGCGCATCGGCGCGGCCTCCGGGTCCACGCCTGGATCAACACGCACCTGCTCGCCAACGCGGACACGCTGCCGGTCGACTCCACACACATGGTGTATCGCCGGCCCGACTTGCTTGCAGTGCCGCAAGCGCTCGCTCGCGAGCTGTACGCGGTGGACCCGCGCGATCCCCGCTACGTGCAGGCGCTGGCGGCGTACGCCCAGACGAATCGCGACCATGTCGAGGGCCTCTATCTGAGTCCCGCGGCACCGGAGGTGAAGGAGCACCTCTACTCGATCTGGATGGATCTCCTGGAGCACTACGAGCTGGATGGGCTGCATTTCGACTACGTGCGATTTCCGGCGCCGGACTACGATTACTCGCGTGTGGCGCTCGATCGCTTCCGTGATTGGCTCGCGCCCCATCTGCCCGACTCGACCCAAATGCGGTTTGCGGGGCTCGCGGCGCTCGATCCGCTCGCCTACACCGACTCCTTCCCCGGCGCGTGGGACCAATTCCGCCGCCAGCAGATCACCGAGCTGGTGGAGCGGATTTATTACGGCGTGAAGAAGCGCGACCCCCGGCGTCTCGTGAGCGCAGCGGTCTTCGCGGACGTAGGCGACGCTCACGACCGGCGATTCCAGGACTGGCCGGAGTGGCTGCGACGAGGGATTCTCGATGTCGCCTGTCCCATGGCCTACACCGACAGCACGCCGCTCTTTCGCGAGCGAATTCGCGCGGCGGTGGAAACGATGGGCGGTGCGCGCATCTGGGCGGGGATCGGCGCCTATAAGAACACCGTGGACGAGACCGTGCAGCAGATCGGCGTCGCGCGCGAGCTGGGCGCGGCGGGGGTGGTCCTCTTCTCCTACAACTTCATGGTGCGCGGCGACAGCGCGACTCCCGGCGAGAGCTACCTGCGGACGGTGGGCAAGCGTGGCTGGTCCGCGGGGAGCTCGGCTGGCTCGCACTGACCGACGGCCCCCGCGAGCGGACCAAGGGCACGGTCACTTTTTAGCGGGTACTCCTGGACCAGGGTGACATTCGTCACTTCACAGGGTTCCGTTCGGCTACTAGTTAGTGCCTCCCAAATCAGGCGGCGCGCCAATTTCCGAGCCCCGTCACCTCACCGATCGAGATCGCGTGGCGAACTAACCCCCGCTCGCCGGAGAGGCTCTCCGCCTCAAGGCAGCGGGCGCAAGGTAGTGGTCGTCGGGTCGGAAGCCCCGGCGATCCCCCCTCAAACAGCGCAGTGGGAACCGGCCTCACAAACCCTTCGCGATTGCCGGCTACTCAGGCCCGCGCCGTCCCGTTACGATTGGCAGAGAGAGCCGTAAGGAGACAAAATGCAGAAGCGCAAACTGGGAAAGAGGGGCCTGGAAGTTTCGGCGCTGGGGCTCGGCTGCATGGGGATGAGCCAGAGCTACGGTGTCCCGCCGGACAAGCAGGCGATGATCTCGCTCATCCGCACGGCCGTCGAACGCGGCGTCACATTCTTCGATACCGCCGAAATCTACGGTCCCTACACCAACGAAGAGCTCGTGGGCGAGGCGTTGGCGCCCTTGCGCGCACAGGTGGTGATCGCCACCAAGTTCGGCATCAAAATCGAGAACGGACAACAGGTGCAGGACAGCCGTCCCGAGCGCATCAGGCAGAGCGTCGAGGGTTCGCTGAAACGGCTCCGGACCGATGTGATCGACCTCTATTATCAGCACCGGGTCGACCCGACCGTGCCGATCGAAGACGTGGCGGGAACGGTCAAGGAATTGATCGCGCAAGGCAAGGTGAAGCATTTCGGCATGTCCGAAGCCGGCGTGCGCACGATCCGCCGCGCGCACGCGGTGCAGCCGGTGACCGCGGTGCAGAGTGAGTATTCGCTGTGGTGGCGACGCCCTGAAGAAGAGCTGCTGCCAACCCTGGAAGAGCTCGGCATCGGGTTTGTGCCGTTCAGTCCCCTCGGCAAGGGGTTCCTGACGGGCACGATCGACGAGAAGACGACGTTCGTGAGCTCCGATTTCCGCAACATCGTGCCGCGCTTCACGCCTGAGGCGCGGAAGGCGAATCGCACCATCGTGGATGTCCTGCGGAGCATTGCGGAAAAGAAGCAGGCGACGCAGCGGCGATCGGATTGAGCCCAGAGGATCTGCGCGAAATCGAGAGCGCCGCCTCACACATCACGATCCAGGGGGCACGGTACCCCGAGGCCCTGGAGAAAAGGACCGGTCTCTGACATGCGCATCGGCATCCTGGGTTCGGGATTGATGGGCGGCAAGCTCGGCACGATCTTCGCGCGTGCCGGGCATGACGTGGTGTTCAGCTACGCGCGTAGCAAGCAAAAGCTGGAGAAGCTCGCCCGAGAGGCCAAAGGCAAGGCCCGCGCCGGCACCCCGGCTGAGGCCGCACAGGATGCGGATACTCTGCTGCTGGCGGTGCACTGGTCCCGAGTCGACGACGTGTTGCAGCAGGCGGGAGATGTGTCGGGAAAAGTCATCGTGAGCTGCTCGCTGCCGATGAATGCCGACGACACCGATCTCGTCATCGCGCACACCTCCTCGGGCGCTGAGGAGCTTGCAAAGAAGGTCCCAAAGGCTCGGGTCGTGTCGGCTTTCGGCACCGTGCCGAGCGAGGTGCTGTTTGACGTTTTCGAACGGCGACGCAACGCCACGAAACCCAGCCTCGTGTACTGCGGGGACGAGCCGAAGAGCAAGAAAACTGCGGCCGAGCTGATTCGCGACGTGGGATTCGATCCGGTGGACGCTGGACCACTGCGGGTCGCGCGTTACACCGAACCCTTCACGCTGCTGATCGCGCGGCTCGCCTACGAGGGAAAGGGCGGCCCTGAGCTGGCGTATCGGTTCGAGCGGTTTGGGAAATAGCATGAGCACGACATTCGACCGCCGGGAATTCATGCGAACATCCGCGGGAGTCATCGCGGCTCACCTCCGTCCGACCTTGTTCACCCAGCTGCAGAAGCCGCTGCGTCTTGGTCTGATCATCGGAATCGGGAGAGATCCAGAGGCAGCCATAGCCAAGGTGGATGATCTTGGCCTGCCGACGTGCCAGGTCTACGTGGAGGATTTCGCGGCAGGAGTGAGCACGCGACTCCTGCAGGCTCTCGACAAGCACCACATCGAAGCGACCTCCGTCGTGGTTGGTGGACCAGGTCGCGAGGCGTGGGATTTTTACGAAGGACCGCTGACGATCGGGTGGTGGAGTATTGCCGGCGCAACGCTCAAGACTTCCGCTATGAAACCGGGCAGGAAACTCCCGTTACGCTGGTGCGCACGATGCAGGACGTCGGTCTACCTGGAAGGGCTCATCGGATAATGCGGAGGACGTATGTCACGCGATGCTAAGGACGTCGATCGCCGGACGTTCCTGGGTACGACCACGGCAGCCGCCGCGGCCATGTTCGTCAAGCCGGCACTGGTGCACGGCACGAAAGCCAATTCCGCCATCCGCGTCGGCGTGCTCGGCTGTGGCGGGCGTGGTACGGAAGACGCGGCGAATCTGGTGGACACCGGCGGTGCGCGGGTCGTCGCTCTGGCCGACTTGTTTCAAGACCAGCTCGAAGCGGCACACGCACAGTTCGATCAGCTGCAACAGGCAAAAGGGTACGCGGCGCTCGATGCGCGGCAGCTCTTTGTGGGTCCGCGCGCCTACGAGCAAATCGCGGCCTCACAGGAAGTGGATGCGATTGTCATCGCCACGCCTCCCTACTTCCATCCACAGCACCTCGACACCGTGGTGGCCGCGGGCAAGCACGTGTACCTGGAAAAACCGGTGGCGGTGGACGTCCCCGGCGCGAAACGCGTCATCGAGATCGGGAAGCGCGCCCAGGGCAAGCTCAGTCTCGACGTGGGATTCCAGATCCGTGACTGCCCTCCCTTTGTCGAGCTCGTCCGCCGCATCCACGCGGGCGCGCTGGGCGATATCGTCTGCGCTGAAGCGTATTATCTGACCGGTTACATCGATCGCCCGCCCTGGCCCGACGCCTCGCCCGCGGAGCGCCGGCTGCGGAATTGGGTGCGCGACCGCGTGCTGTCCGGTGACATCATCGTCGAGCAGAACATCCACGTGATCGATATCTGCAATTGGGTCCTCCAGGCGCACCCCCTGAAGGCCACCGCCACGGGTGGACGCCAGGGCCGCGCCGCGGATGACGGCGATTGCTACGGCAATTACAACGTCCTGTTCCGCTACCCGAACAACGTGGCCGTCACGTTCAGCTCCACGCAATTCGCCAAAGGCTGGTGGGACGTGAGCGAGCGATTCTTCGGCACCAAAGGCACGGCGCTCTCGCCGTACAGCGGTCCGCTCGGCATCTGGGGGGATGAGCCATGGCAAGCGCCGCTTGCACTCCAGTCGCCCGGGCAGCCCGCGGCCTTTTCCGTGACGGGCAACTTCACATCGAACCTGCAGTCCGCTGATCCCGAAAAGAAAACGGCGTTCATCGAGAGCATTAACAGCGGCAAATTTCACAACCAGGCCGACAAAGGCGCCGAGTCCGCGCTCTCCTGCATGATGGCGCGCACCGCCGCGTATACGGGACGCGAGGTGACGTGGGACGAACTGTTGAAATCAACGGAAGTCTGGGATGCACGACTCAATCTGGACCGGCTGCGCTGAGGAGTGCGCATGGAAACCACGCGTCGGGACTTCATGAAGACATCATTGGTCGTGGCTGGGTTTTCGGGACTTGCGTTGCGGGAGGCCCCGCCTGCGATCAAGAAGGGCCTGGTCTTCGACATGGTGCCCGCCCACCTGAGCTATGCGGATCGATTCAAATTGGTCCGCGACGCCGGCTTTGAGGTTGTGCAAGCACTCACGGAGCCGGACGAGCGCAAAGCGGAAGAAATGAAAGAGGCGGCGGCAGCGGTCAACATCCGCATCGATTCCGTGATGAATGTCGATCATTGGCAGTATCCACTCTCATCGAGCGACCCCGCGGTCGTCGAGAAGAGCCTCGGCGGCATGCGCACGTCGCTGCGCAACGCCACGCTCTGGGGCTCGGATACAGTCCTGCTCGTCCCCGCCGTGGTGAATGCGCAAACCTCCTATCGTGATGCCTGGACGCGCTCGCAAGCGCAAATTCGCAAGCTCATTCCGCTCGCGGCGGAGTTGAAAGTTGTCATCGCCATTGAAGAAGTGTGGAACAAGTTCCTGCTCAGCCCGCTCGAGATGGTCCAGTACATCGGCGAGTTTCACAGCCCCTGGGTGCAAGCGTGGTTCGACGTCGGCAACGTCGTGCTGTACGGCTATCCGCAGGATTGGATCCGCACGCTGGGCAAACGCATCGTGAAAGTCCATCTCAAAGACTTCAAGCGCAAAGAAGGCGGCTACGAATGGGTCAATCTCGGCGACGGCGACGTGGACTGAGCCGCGGTGCGCCAGTCCCTCACCGAAATCGGCTATAGCGGAAGCGTCATCGCCGAGCTGGAGCAAGGCGACGAGACGTATCTGCGCGACGTCAGCCGCAGGATCGACCGTCTGCTGCTCAGCTAAGGGCGCTTGCTACCGCGGCCGGCTTAGCGTCATCCGAGCCATTCTTTACGTGTCCCCGTCTTATGCTTCGTCATCGGTCTTCTCCCTTTTCTCTGTCTTCGACGAACGCTCTCAACCGTTCCGCTGCGTCGTCCCATTGCGCCGAGATCTGATCGAGGTACCGCTTTGCTCGCTCCAGGCGTTCGCGATTGAGGTCCCAGAGCCGCTCGCGCCCCCGGCGGGCGTGGCGCACCAGCCCCACGTCCCCGAGGGCGTGGAGGTGGCGCGTAATCGCCTGCCGCGTCACCCCCGTCCCTTCACTGAGACGCGTAATCGACAGCGGCCCGCCTGCGAGGCGTCCCAGCAGGCGGAGCCGGGTCGCGTCACCTAGCGCGGCGAACAGCGGCGCGGCGCTGTGCTTACTCGACATACTTCGCGAGGTGCTTGATCTGCCCGGTCCAGCCGTTGTCGTTCATGCGGAACGCTTCGGCGCGACGGGCGAGCGGGATGCGATCGAACCCGGACTCGACGATCGTGAATGCGGTGCCGCCTTCGACGTCCTCGAGCGTGAACTCGACCAGCGTGGTGGGCTCGGCCGAGTAGTCCACGGCGGGATCGACGGCGTAGGGGTGCCAGCGATAGGCGAAGTACCGCTCCGGATCGATGCGCTCGATCAGCATTTCCAGCGACAGATGCTCGTAATCCGGTATGGCCAGCTTGCCCCGGATTGGCTTGCCCTCGGCAAACGCGCCCTCGAGTTTGACCCGGAACCAGGTGCCGAACTCTTGCGCGTTCGAAAGGGCGCGCCACACGCGGGTGCGTGGGGCGCGGAGCACCACCCGTTTTTCGATCCGATCGGTGCTCGCCGTGTCGCCGGGCGCTTGTTTGACTGCCATGGCTCGACTCCTCTGTTTTGGGATATGCAACATTCGTGTTGCGTATCCTAGCAGCGAGCCGATTTAAATGCAACCCCAAAGTTGCGCTTCATTTGGTGGGGCCCACGAGGCGATCGTCCTGTCCGGTGAGGGATTCAAAAGCCACTCAGGGCGGAACGCCCGGTAGTCCCCATCGGCCGGCTCGTTGAGATAGATCTCCTTCCATAACGGGTCTTCGTCCGCGATCGAGTCGTCCCGGAGTGTGCCCAAGCCACTGCTGTCATAGACGGCATCGGGAATCTCCGAGTACGCCGTGCGCGCGCCGGGGTCGGAGCCGAGCCGGCGGCCCAGCGGGTCGGTGATCACGGCTTCGGACACCGCGCCGTGCAGCGTCATCGTGATCTTGCCGTCCCACGTGATGCGGTTCGGCTCGGGGCCGGGGACCGGCAAGGGGTTGGTCGGTTGGAGCCGGATCGTCTCGGCCGGCGCGCGCCGGATGGCGGGCTCCGGAGTACTCGACCGCTGCGCCTGGGTGACCCGGCGCGGCACGGACGACCCGGGCCCAGCGACAGCCGGACCCACACCGAGCTGACCCCAGTCATTGAATCCCCAACAGTAGACGTCACCGCCCGTAGCGAGCGCGCAGAAATGACTTCCACCGCCGTCCACCATGGTGAACCGGACGCTGTCGGCGCCGACCGACCGTGGCAGCGCGCTGCAGACGATAAGCGCATTGTCCGGGCAAGCCGTCCACCCCTCCGCGCGCGCAGCATCGTCAGCGACCGTCCCCCCCCAGCAGAGCACGCGGCCGGCGGTGGTGATGCCACAGGTCCCGGCGATACCTGACGCAACGACCTGCCACTTGTGCTCGCCGCCGACGCGCTCCGGGACCGGATGCGCGTGGACAGCGCCGTCGAGGCGGCTGTTTCCTAACTGTCCGACCCGGTTGTAGCCCCAGCAGTACGCGTCGCCGTTGCGTGTGACGCCGCAGGATTGGGACGCGGCCACATTGACCGATACGAACCGCTCCTGGCTGGCGACCGGCCCCGGCGCGGCGCCGGCGATGGTGTCCTGCACCGCACCGCGTCCGAGTGCTCCAGAGTGATCGCTGCCCCAGCACAGCAGCCCGCCATCGGTGGTAATGGCGCAGGCGTGGGTCTGACTGGCGCTGACACTGGCGTACGCCGCGCCGGCGCGCGGCACGGTGGTCGGTGACGACCCTCGTCCGCCGCGCGTCAGGCGACCCCAACAGACGACCTCGCCGGAGACGGTGACGCCGCACGTGACCCAGGGACCGGCGACCAGCATCGTGAGTTTCGGCACGCCCGGTACGCGCGTCGGCACCCGCACCCGCTCGCCTGTCCCGCCCGCTTCCCTGAACTCACTGCCGCCCCAGCAATACGGATCGCCGTCGCGGCTGAGCGCGCACGTCTGAGCGCCACCGGCGGCGATCGCCGCGAACGCAACCCCACTCGGCACCCGCAGCGGACGGTCGTGTTGTGCGCCGCCGGTCGGCCCCAGCTGCCCACCAGCACCCCAACAGAACACCGCTCCGTCCGAGGCAAGGGCACAGGTATGGTTCTCGCCGGCACTTACCGCGATGTATGCGGGCGGCGCGTTCGCGGCAGGCGCACGCTCCGCCGAGCACGCGCCGGCCACGATGAGCCACGCGAGCAGTGTGCGCCTCACTGCACGAGGAACACCGGTCGGTCGCGGTCCATGCCGCACAGTGTGGCGCGCGGTCCGAGGCTTCCGCAAGAAGGGGATTCGATCGCCGCCGCTTTGCTCGTTCCAGCCGTTCCAGGTTCAGGTCCCAGACGCGCTCACGCTTAGTCCTTCGGTTTCGTCTTCGGCGCGTGCAGCTTGAGCTTCAGCACCGCGGAATAGCGCGGGAAGTCCGCGTCCGTCGTATAGATCGGGGCGCCGTACCCCGCCGAGACCGCGCAGATGAGGAGGTCGATGGCGCTGCCGACGATGCCCCGGCTGCGGCAGCGGTTGAAGAACTGGGCGGCTCGTTCGTAATCGTCAGTGGTGACGGGCAGATCGGGAAACGGGCGCAGTGCGGCACGCAGGCGATCCCAGGCCCGGTCGTCGCGAACGCCCGACAGCAGCTCCTGGCGAATCGGGCCGATGAGATGGGCGGTCCCGGCGCGGACCAGGCGTTCCCATTCGCGGACGTGACGCTTCTCGCCGGTGTTCAGATCGCGCGACCGCCGACGCAGCGCCAGCGACCAGATCGGGGTGTCGATGAGGATCACGAGCGCCGCTTGCGGTGTCGCAGCGGCTTGTGGTCGTAACGCTCATCGAACGGGATCTGGCCCACCAGGTCGAGGATCTCGCGCTGGCGGCGCCGGCGCACGTATTCCCGCAGCGCGGACGTCACCGCTTCCTTTTTGGTGCGGTGCTTTCCGACTCGCCGGGCCTGCTCGATCAGGGCGTCATCGAGGGCAAGATTGGTGGCCAACCGGATATCTCCATTGGGAGGTTACACATAACGTTACACATCGGCGGTGGGCGCCGCAATCACGGGCAGCGAGGCTCGACGCCCAGCCAAGGGCTTTGCAGCGCCCCGTGGCGCCGCGCGCCCCGCGCCGTTCTCTTATCCCGTTATGGCTCTCGTCGTTTTCCTGCGCGGCGTGAATGTGGGCGGACACCGCACGTTCCGCCCCAGCATCCTCGCACGACAACTGCGCGACTATGATGTCGTGAATGTGGGTGCGGCGGGCACGTTCGTCGTTCGCAACGCCGGATCTCGAGCCAAGTTCCGTGCGGCATTGCGCAGGAAGCTGCCATTCCAAACGCACGTCGTGCTCTGCGACGGCCGCGATCTTATCCGCCTCGAAACGGAGAATCCCTTTGGGACTGAGGCATCGCGCCCTGACGTGGTGCGATTCGTAAGCATCCTGTCGACAGCCAGCCGCGTCCGCGCTCCGATTCCCATCACACTCCCGCCACACGGGAAGTGGCTTCTGCGGGTGCTCGCGTCGAACAAGCGATTCGTGTTCGGAGTGTACCGCCGTCACATGAAGACCATCGGCTATCTTGGCCAGATCGACAAACTGGTCGGCGCACCGGTGACGACACGGAATTGGAACACGATCCTGGCGATCGTGCGCATTCTGAAAGCCGGCCGCGAGTGAGAGCGATCTTCGGCCTCCTGGCCCCCGCCCTGCTGCCGGGCTGTGCTCGACCGCCGCGTGCGGCGCCCGTACCCGTGGTTCCCTTTGCGGCGGACACGGTGCGCGCTCAGCTGGTCCGCCCGGGCGTGACGCACTGGTTCCTCTACGTCCCTTCGGGACCGTGGGCGATCCATGCGTTGGTGATCGACCGCGACGCGTGCTACTCCGCTCTCGCCGTGAAGGGGTCGGACGGCGCCGTGGGGCGCCAAAAGACGTCGGCCATGCTCGAGCAACTTCGCCGATCCGCCGACGTGGTCGGGGGAGTCAACGGCGACTTCTTCGTGTTCACCCCGCCCGGCGTCCCGGCGAACCTGCTCGTCTCGCGCGGCCGCGTCGTGACCGGCCCCTCCTCGCAGCCCGTGCTCGCCTTCGACTCCCTCGGCGCACCGCATCTCGCGACCTTTTACGTCGAGGGGAGCCTCGCTACCGTGAGCCGCCGTTACGACATCACGGCCTGGAATCGCGCAGCTACGACGGGCATCGCACTCTACGACAACAGATGGGGAGCTTCAACGGATACGCTCTCCAATAGTGTCGAGGTTGTCCTGGACGGCCAGGCACCGAGTGGGGGGCGTGTCAGCGTGGTCGATACGATGACCGCCGGTGTCGTGATTCCACCGGGGGGAATGGTGCTCGTCGGCCGAGCGCTCGAGGGGCGCGCGGCGCTGCTCGCGCTCCACGCCGGCGACAGCGTCCGCGTGAATGTCGCGTTGCGACCCTTTGCTCCGTTGGAAGCGGTGGGCGGACGTCCCGTCCTGCTGCGCGACAGCGTTATCGTCGCCGCGGTGGATACCGAGGGCAGTCCAGGTTTCGCGACGGGCCGGCATCCGCGCACCGCGGTGGGGATCGGGCGCAAGGGCCGGCGTCTGCTGCTCGTGGCGGTGGACGGACGGCAGCCGGCATACAGCGATGGCATGACCCTGCGCGAGCTGGCCAACCTCCTGCGCGAACTCGGCGCACGGGACGCGATCAATCTCGACGGCGGCGGCTCGACGACACTGGTGTACGCGGATCCGGCTGCGTCCGGCAGACTGCGCATGGCGAACCGGCCCTCGGATACCACGGGCGAGCGAGCCGTCGGCGATGCGCTCGCGATCGTGCGTGGCTGTTCGTGACGACACGCGCTGCCGCCAGCGATCAGAACGCGACCGTCGCCGCCGGTTTCCTCGGCTGGGATGCTCGACGCGTTCGATTTCTTCCTGGTCGTGATGACGCTGACGGCCATCGCGAAGGATTTCGGCAAGTCGGACGCCGCGATCGCCCTCTCGATCACGCTCACCCTCGCCTTCCGCCCCGTCGGCGCATTCATCTTTGGCCTGCTCGCCGATCGCTACGGCCGCAAGATCCCGCTGATGGCCGACCTCGTGTTCTATTCGGTGATCGAGGTGCTGTCGGGCCTGGCGCCGAACTACACCACCTTCCTTATCCTGCGCGCGTTGTTCGGGATCGGCATGGGCGCGGAATGGGGCGTGGGCGCGTCGCTCGTCATGGAGAAGGTGCCGCCGCGACTGCGCGGCGTCATGTCGGGCCTGCTGCAGCAGGGCTATGCGGCCGGCTATCTGCTCGCGGCGCTGTGTTACCTGCTCGTCTTCCCCCACTGGGGCTGGCGGCCGCTGTTCTTCATCGGCGGCCTGCCGGCGCTGCTCGCGCTGTTTGTGCGCGCCCGCGTGCAGGAGTCGGACGTGTGGCGCGAAACCCGGCACGAGAACTGGGCGCACCTGGGGCGCGCGATCGCGAGGAACTGGAAGCTCTTCCTGTATCTGACGGGCCTGATGGCGCTGATGAACATGGTCTCCCACGGCACGCAGGACATGTATCCCACCTTTCTCCAGCGGGACTGGGGTTGGGGACCCACGGCGCGCGCCGCGCTGACGGCGTTCTCCCAGGTGGGCGCGCTCGCGGGCGGCGTGCTCTGCGGGCTCTATTCCGACCGGCTGGGCCGGCGGCGCACCATCGGCCTGGCGCTCGCGGGCGCGCTACTCGCGATCCCGATCTGGGCCTTCGCGCCTGCCACGCCGCTGCTCGTGCTCGGCGCTTTCGGGATGCAGTTCTTCGTCCAGGGGGCCTGGGGAGTCATTCCGGCGCACATCAACGAGCTCGCGCCGGACGGCGTGCGGGGCTTTTTACCTGGGTTCGCCTACCAGTGCGGCGTGGCGATCGCGAGCCAGATCCCCCACGTGCAGGCGCTGTTCGCGGCGCATACGAGCTACGCGCAGACCATGGCGCTGTCGGCGGCGCTGGTGTTCATCGTGTGCGCGGTGGTGGCGACGCTGGGCCCGGAGCGGCGCGGCGTGGCGTTCGGTTCACGCAGGTCGGCCAAGGAGGAAAAGTGAACGCAAGGTTTCTCGCCCTGGCACTGCTCGCTACCGCGTGTAGTCACGCGGCGCGTTCGGCGCCGCCCATCTCGCCCGCGACGGAACCGGCGACGACGGTGAAGGTCGTGAACGACCACGTGCTCGATATGAACGTATTCGTGGTCAGTAGTGGCCAACGCTTCCGGTTGGGCAGCGTCAATGGCGGGCACACGGAGGTATTCACGCTGCCACGCGCGATCGTCCACTACTCCACGCAGCTGGTCTTCGAGATCCGTTCGATCGGGAATGCGTCTGTCGAGCGGACCGAGACGATGTCGGTGTCGCCGGGGGATCAGATCACGCTGCTGATTTCGCCGTAGCGCGTCTACCTTCTCAAATACGCGTCCGTCTTCTTGAGCCAGTCCTCGCGCGGCGGATAGAAAATGTCGACATCGAGCGTATCCTCGAGCGCGTGCGCCTCGTG
>DASPXJ010000014.1:0-55308 GCA_035637355.1 Gemmatimonadales bacterium | reverse complement strand
CAGTGAGCGTGAAATCGCCGACGGGTTCGTCCCCAAGACCGATGATTGGGTGCGTGAGGTGCCGTGGGCCGACGTCGTCGTCTTCGACGATGTACTCGGCCAGGGCGCCAAAGCGCACCAGCTGCGGCAAACCGGGAAGCTGGTCGTGGGCGGCTCGCCCTACACCGATCAACTCGAAGACGATCGTGCGTTCGGCCAACAGGAGCTCAAGAAGGCCGGCGTGTCGATCATCCCGCAGGAGAACTTTCATTCCTTCGACGAAGCGATCGCGTACGTGCGCGCGAACCCCAACCGCTACGTCATCAAGCCGAGCGGCGAAGCGCAGAACCTGAAGCAGCTGTTGTTCGTGGGCGAAGATGAAGACGGCAAAGACGTGATCCAGGTGCTCGAAGACTATCAGCGCGCCTGGGCGGACCGCGTGAAAGCGTTTCAGCTGCAGCGCCGCATCGTGGGCGTCGAAGTCGCGGCCGGCGGGTTCTTCAACGGGAAAGAGTTCGTGCTGCCGGTGAACATGAACTTCGAGCACAAGAAGCTGTTCCCCGGCGATATCGGGCCGTCCACCGGCGAGATGGGCACGACGATGTTTTGGACGGAGCCCACGCGCGTCTTCAACGCCACCCTCAAGAAAATGGAGTCGAAGCTTCGGGAAGAGCACTACGTCGGCTACATCGACGTGAACTGCATGGTGAATTCAAACGGCATTTATCCCCTCGAGTTCACCTCGCGCTTCGGCTACCCGACGATCAGCATCCAGCAGGAAGGGATGCTCACGCCGATCGGCGAATTCTTCTATCGGCTCGCCGAGGGATCGATCACGACGTTCAAGGCGCGCAGCGGCTTCCAGGTCGGCGTGCGGATCATGGTGCCACCGTTCCCCTACACCGATCCGGAAACGTTCGCGAAGAATTCCAAGGACGCCGTCATCATTTTCAAAAAGCCCACCCGCGACGGCGTCCACATCGAGGACGTGAAGCAGATCAACAACGAATGGGTCGTGACCGGCACTTCCGGCGTCGTGCTGATCGTCGTCGGCATCGGCACGACCATGAAAGCGGCGCAGCGCCAGGCGTACAACCGCATCGACAACATCATGATCCCCAACATGTACTACCGCAAAGACATCGGGGACCGCTGGTTCGAGGACTTCGACCGGTTGCATACGTGGGGATATTTACGGCCTTGACCTCACGTTCCCCCTCTCCGCCATGCGGAGAGGGGGTCAGGGGGTGAGGACTAACGATAGAACAGCCGGTACGCGGCGTTGGCATGCATGACGCCCTTGTCGATCAGCTCTGCCATGTATCCCGGCATCGCGCCGATCCGCGGTTTCACCTTCTCGGCGCCACGCGGCGCCTGCGCGACTGCCGACCCGCGGTACTCGTTCGTCAGTCCCGCTCCCAACGCCTCGACAATCCAGGGCTTCATCTCGACCGTCGCTTTCGTCACTTCCACGCCGCGAATCGTTCCGCGCGGGTCGTATCCAATCGCCAGCTCGATCGGCCCATGTTGGCAGTCCACGCGCATGAAGATCAGGGCGCCAGTCACCTGGTCCTGATGCTTGCCGATGTAGAACATGACCACGCCATCCGGCGGCTCCCACCCGACGGCATCATGCAGCCGGCGGGAGTCGGCGCTGCTGAGATGCAGCTCCCGCGCGGCGAACTTGTCCGCACCGGGAAGTAACCGCGCGACCGCATCCTGCCGCTTCACGAGGATGACGGTCGGCGTGATATGAAGGAGCGCGGCCGTTAGTGCGCCGAGCACAAGTGTCTTCATGATTTCCTCCGCCACATCTGATAGGTGGCCACTACGGCCACGATTGTATAGCCGAGAGCCATTGCCCAGCCGCCCGCGAGCGTCACGATCGCGAAGCGGGGCGAGGCGAGTTTCGTGAGCCACATCCCGGCAAAGTCGAGCCAGGGCGCGGCAAAGAGTAGCGCGATGAGCGCCAGTCCTGACGACCGTGAGATATTGAGACCGAGTACGATGACAGACAACGCCGCCGCGATCACCGCATACATCGGCATGTGGACGTGCGTATCCTGCACCAGTAGATCGCGATCGACGTGATGCTGCTCCTCACTCATCTCGGCCATCGAGACGGGACGCTCCGTGACCACCGTGGTATCCGGCGGCATCTGCATAGGCATCATCTCGCCCGACGGACCGTACGTCTCCGCGACTTTGCGGGGACTGAACCCCGCGTAGAGGCCGACCATCCAGGCGCCGAACAGGTACGATGTGCCGAGCGTCGCGAGCAGCAGCGTGACCAACCAGCGAACCCGCAGATCACTGTGGCGCAGATCGTAGAGCACGAGAGGCTCCTAAAAGAGGAAGACGAGCTCGACCAGGGCAGTCAGGTTCGACTGCTTCAGGGTGCCGCCTTTGGTTTCGAAAACGGGCTGGCTGGAGTGATCGATGCGCACCGCCGGCCGAATCGAGAATGCCGGGAGACGGAAGCTCGTGAACTCGACGTTGGAGAACACGCCCTCCTGCGCCTCGCGGTAGAAGTACCAGGGGGAAATCGTGAGCGAGCGCAGTGTCTGCGCCGTACCGGTTCTGACGCCGTCCGGGTCATCGAACACTTCGCCCCGGACCGTCACCCCCGTCGATCGGCCGGCACGCCAAAACGCTTGCCCCACAATGCCGGACCAGTTGACGCCAGGCTGGGACCCACGATGCGCCTCGGCCTGCAGGATCACGCGGTGCGTCGGCTGCCAGGTGGCGTCACCGCTGAGCAACGTGCGCGGCGCAGCGTTGGTCGAATCTTCTTCCGGGCCATAGAACGCGCCCGCGGCCACCGCGAGACGGGACGACGGAAAAGTCTGCAGCTTGAAGCCTGCCGTCTTGCCACTGTTATTGTCCGCTTCCTGATTCCAGCCGTTCGCCACGAGGCCGAGCACGCTGATTTTCGGATTGAGCGTGTAGCGCGCCATGAGCCCCGTGAACTTTACCGGCCTCGCGTTCTCGAACGTGAACGATGTCGTAGGAACGAGATTCAGCGGCTCGTCGTCGCGCTCAAAGCCGATCGGCGCGTCGAAGCGGCCGAACGACAGCGTCAACGCCGACAAGCGTGCCGGCGTCCAGTTGATGATGAGATTGTCGATCTCGACGTGCGTCTCGACGGCACCGCTATCTGCCGCTTCGAGGTGCGTCGTGAGCTGCGCAAAGAGGTACAGCTGATCCGACCACGGCCGGAAGAAACTCAACCCGACCTTGGACGCCATCGCGCCGTTTTGCGCCAGATTGCGAGCATAGCGTGCGGTACCTACCGCGAAACCGGAGACGACGAGCGGCGTCGTTTCTTCAACGGGTGCATTGCCGCCCTGCGCCGCCCCTCGCCGCCCAAAGGCAACGAGCAGAACGACGAGGCAAATCGTCGATTTCCAAATACGCATGGAGCCCCTCCACTCGGGGTTTATTGCCGCAGATCCCGCAGATCAGCAACGGATTACCGCCGATGATCTGCGAAAATCAGTTATCGATCTGTGTGATCTGTGGCTGTGGAGGAGCGAGTGCGAAGGGGAGAAGACGCGGGCGTGCTGGCGGAGTACGCAGGGCTACTGCGGAAGCATCAACGCTAACGATGGGCAGCGGCGCGGCCGTCCAATTCGATGGCGGCGTCGGGATCGAAACGCGAATGTCAGCCGGACAACAGGCCCGAGGAACGGTGGTATGTGTCTGCTTGTGGTGCCCCGGTCCGTGATGATTACAGGCCTCAGCCTCCGGGCTCGCCATAGCGAGCGCGAAGACCGACACCAGCACGATCCGAAGGAAGCGCATGGACTTCTTCAGGTCGACGAGGCGATCAGCTTCGGCTGTTTCTCCGTCGCGGAGACCTTGAGCCGGAGCCACATCCCCGCGAGGCCGTGCCCGGGCACCGCGCAAAAGATCAGGTAGGTCCCCGGTTTGCTCGCGACGAACCGCAGCGAGTCCGTTTCTCCCGAGCCGATCCCCAGCATCAGCCGGCCCGTCATCGCGCGCGCAAACGCCGGATCGACCGGCCCTGCCGGCATCGGCTTCACCGAATCGACGACTTCGACGGAATGCGGGAGATTCGCATCGTGATTGACGAACCGGATGACGACATTCCAGTTGCTCGGGACGGTCAACGTCAGTTTGCCGTCGTTGAAGCCGTTGAAGTTCAAGCCGCCATTCAGCTGCGTCAGGCCGGCGGTGAGTTGGAACGTCGCGGTCTTCGTCGCGCTGTCCACGGTCAGCCACGTGCAGTCGATCTGCGGCGCCTGTGCAGGTGGATTTTGCGCCGCGGCGAGTGTCGAGAGCGCGAGAGATCCGCTGAGGAGCGAAGCGAGTCGTTTCATGCGTGCAAACTACCTAGCGACCCGCGCCGACCGATAGGCCCAGATAAATGTTCCGCCCGGGCGCCGGCTCGTAGAACCGATCCCGCGCCGCATTGATGACGAGCGGAGCGGGCGCCGAAGCCGCGAATCGAAATGCGCTGGTCTTGAGAGAAGTTGTACCGGTTGGCGACGTATACGCCGGGAACGGCCAGCAGCGCTTCGTCCAGTCCCCAGGTCGGTTTCGCGCGGCTGATTTGCGCCCGATCGAGGGTGTGAACCGAGAGGGCGACTTTGCTGAGCGGCAGCATCCTGTCGGCCCTGGCGGCGGGGTGCGGCGACGGCTTAGTGGTGCGTTACCGCGACGACGGTGACCGCCGTCGCGAGGGTTGTGACGATGATGCCGGCGACCCGCCATTTCGATTCCGGATCGCCTCGTGGGGGCACCTGGATGCGATCACCGGCGCGGATGCCGAGCTCATCCAGCGTTGCGCCCCGCGCGATCGCCGCCTGAAGATCGGTCCCGCTCCACAACGAGGCGTTGCCGCGCAGGATGCGGAGCCGGTCGACGCGCGCAGACTGGGTCGCGCCCCCGGCGAGCATGAGTGCGTCCGGCAGCACCAGGTCGACTGGCACGGCATAGAATCCCGGCCGGATCACCTCTCCGACGACGGATACGCGTATCAGGGCGCGCGCTTGCACGACGGGGTCCTTGATGTAGCGGCCCAACTCGCGGCTCAGATGGGCTTCGAGATCCGTACGACGCACGCCGGCGAGCGCGATTTCGCCGATGAGCGGCAGGCGGAGGGCCGGCCCCGCTACGACGGTGAAGGTGTCTGAGAGGGCGGAGTCCCCTTCCACATGCAGCAGGATGCGATCGCCCACCTGAAACGTCGCGGCGCGTGTTTGCGCCGCCACCACACCTACGCCGATGGTGAGTAGCGCCGCTGCGACGGTCAGGGACCCTAGGAAGCGCTTCATTCGACCGTTGTACCCTTTCGCCCGCTAAACCACCCGTGGACCGGACGTACGGCCGACGACTTCGTCCACGGCTTCGTAGCCGGGCAGATAGTAGGAGTAGTACGCGTAGTAACCGTAGGCGGCATCCCGTGGCACGTCGTTCAACACGGCGCCGAGCAAGCGGATCGGGAGACGGTCCAGCACCTCGAGTTTCGCCCCTGTGACATCGCGATGGCTATGCCCGGTCCTGAGCACGAGCAGCAGCGAACCCGTCGCCGTTCCGAGGACAAACGGATCGACTCCCGCCGTGAGCGGCGGGCTGTCGACCACGATCACGTCATACCGCTCGCGCAACTCGGCGAGCAGCTGAGTCATGGCCGGCGACCCCAGGACCTCCGGAGCGCGTTGCGTACGCGTGCCACAGCCGATGAATGCAAGCCGTGGGTACGGCGTCTCTTGCACGATGACCTCACGCCCGATCCCGGCTTCCCCACGGAGATAATCGACGAGGCCGGGCCGGCGGTTGGCCTTGAAGCGGCGGTGCAGCGTGCCACGGCGGATGTCACCGTCCACCAGCAGCGTGCGATGGCCTCCATCGGCGAACGCGAGCGCCAGATTGGCCGACAAGAACGACTTCCCATCGCCCGGTCCGGGGCTCGTTACCGTGATGAGCACGGGTGTTTCGGCACCGTACTCGTTGAGCACGTTGAGGCGCAGGCCACGCAGGGCTTCGACGACTTCCACCGGTTCCTTGGCGCGCAAGTGCGGCACCGCGCCGAGGATCGGCACCCCAAGGTCGCGCGACACCTGCTCCGGGTACCGTACTTTGGGGTCCGCGCGGTCGAGGACGATCGCGCCCAGCACACCGAGCCCGAGACCGGCCACGAGTCCCATGAGCAGGAGGCGTGGCGCCGTGTTCTTGACGGGGCGCTGCGGCACGACCGCCGGATCGAGAATCCGGACATCCGGAACCGTGGCCTCCGCGGAGAGCCGGGCCTGATCGTAACGCTGCTGCAGTTGGGTATACGTCTGCTCTTTCAGCTCGGCATTGCGATTCAAGCGCACTTCCTCGATGGCCCGGCCGGGAATCTGGCGCAGATCGTTCGATGCGGTGTTCACCTGCCGCTCGAGTTCCGACTCACGGTCCGCCAGCTGCGACGCGAGCGCGCGCGCGAGCGTAGGGATCGTGCGCTCCTGCAGCTCCGTGATCTCGGCAGCCAGGTGCTGCAGCGGCGGATAGGCCTCGGAGTAGTGATACCGGTAGCTGCGTGCCTGCGCTTGCTTGTCGCTCAGTTCTTTGAGCGCGTTCGACAGCTCGGGCGCACGCTGCACCGACCCGATGGCGGACAAGGCGTCCGTCTGTAGTCCCCCGGCTTGCGTCAACAGGCGTTCGAGTGCGTCACGGTCCCGTCGCAACTGGTCGCGCTCGACCGCCATATCGAAGAAGCTCGCGCGGATCGGGTCACGGGTCTCGGCGGCCGCTCCGGGGCGCTGTTGATCGGACGGCAGGGTGATGGTGCGCGTGCGGAAGCGCCGCTGCGCGTCTTCGGCCTCGTCCAGATTCCGCTTGGCGGTCGTCAACTGGTCTTCGAGAATCTTCGTCAGCTCGGTGAGCTTTTCGCGCTTCAACTCGGCGGCTACTTCCACGTAGCGCTGGGTCACGGCGTTCAGAATCTTGGAAATGAGCACCGGGTTGGTGCCGCGCAGCTCCAGTGCCAGGAAGTTGCCGTTCATGTCCATCTGGACCTGCAGTTCCTCGCCGAGCCGCGACGCGGCGTCGCGCGGCGGCATCACGGCGAACTCGACGCTGCGTCCGGCCGGCAAGGTCCCCGGGGCGGGAACCCACCGGAAGCCGAACCGGCTACCGACAGAATCCCCGACCGTTCCGCGCTCGAGCGTCAGTCCTGCGGCGGAGGTCAACGTGTACTGCCTGCCGTTATCGGAGATGTTCAGGCGGTACTCGCCCGGGCGGAAATCGTCGCTCACGCTGAAACCGGCGAAGCTCGGACGGTCTCCGAGTCGTTTCACATCGAGGTAGAGACGCAGGTCTCGCACGACCTGGTCCATCACGACGTAGGACCGCAACAGTTCCACCCACGCATCGGCGTCGAGCAGCGCGCCTTGCCGGATCGGGCCCCGAGTGTCGGCGTGCGGGTCACCGCGCCGGTCCGGCACGTCGACCCAGACGTTTGCCTGCGCCCTGTAGATCGGACGCAGCAGACGGGTCGCCGCGACGGCCCCGCCCAAGCCCAACAACACCATGAGGAGCACAATCCACTTGAAGTGTAGCAGCGCGCTGGCGATGCGACGCCAATCAAGACCCGATTCGGCTTCGGGGAGACTCGGCGCCGCAGCAGCGTTCGCGCGCCGCAGGACCGGCGCCGACTGACTGCGGATCGCCGGAAGAGGCCTTGGATTCATCAAACGTTCACGCAGCAAGACCTATACCGCACACGTCTTCATCAAGGCCTTCGCGGCGCCGTCGCACGCCTCCTACAAGCGGCAGCGGTGCCATGTGGCATCGAGACCGCACATCCCCTTGAAGCGGCACAGGCTTTGCGAGTTACCGGGGGCATGACGCACGTTGACGGAGCTCGGCGCGCACTCAATCTCGTCATTGCAACGTTGGCGCTGGTTGTTGCCCTGCCGCTGATGATCACCATTGCGATATTGATCAAGCTGACGTCTCGTGGGCCCGTCCTGTTCGCGCAGCAGCGCATCGGCCTCGATCGGCGGGCGCTTGGCAACGAGGGCGGCAACTCGCGGCGCCACGCAAACCACGGCGGCCGGACGTTCATGATGTACAAATTCCGCACCATGCGCGCGGAGGATGGCGCGTCGGCGGAGGTCTGGGCGTTGCGCGACGATCCGCGTGTCACGGCAGTGGGAAGGGTGCTGCGCAAGCTCCGGCTCGACGAGTTGCCGCAGTTGTGGAACGTCCTGGCGGGCGACATGAATATCGTGGGCCCGCGCCCGGAGCAGCCCACGATTTTTGCTTTCCTGCGCGGCCAGATACAGGAATACCCGCAGCGCCAGCGCGTTCTGCCCGGGATCACGGGCTGGGCCCAGATCAACCGGTCCTACGACAGCAGCGTGGACGATGTCCGGCACAAGCTCAGCTATGATCTCGAGTACATCCGCCACCGCTCGACGCTCGAGGATTTGAAGATCATGCTGCTTACGCCCGCCGTGATGCTCGGCCGGCGGGGCGGCTGGTGAACCGGAATCACAGATTCACGAGACCCTCCCGAATCACGTAGCGCGCCACACCGCTCAGGTAGATGCCGCCGCCCCGTTGTAGGGCAATTCCCATCCTAGCCTGGGGGAAATCCCTGTAATCCAAACGGTTGGTCGGACTGAATCTTGCAGGCGCCGGATCACGACATGGCCGTGGTCCTGATCGTCAGCGCGGACGGGCAGTCTCTCGACCGGGTGGCCGGGGAATTCGACGCCGACGCGTACGCCGTGGAGCGCGTGCCGTCGGCCGAAGCCGCGCTGGCAGCCGTGCGCCGCACCGCGCCCGACGCGATCGTCGTCGCAGCCACCCTTCCCGACATGGAGCTTGCCGAGCTGTGCCGGCTGCTGCGCCGCGCGCCGCGCGTCACGCCTCACACGCCCATCTTCATCGTGGGCGAACTGGCGTCCCGCGACGCACGGCTCGCCGTGCTGCGCGCCGGCGCCTCCGATGTCTTGGGCGAGCCGCTCGACGTCGCCGAGCTGCTCATCAAACTCGACAGCTACGCGCAGCTCAAGACCCTGGCGGAACAAATGCAATCGGGCAGCCACGTCGATCGCGAGACGGGCCTCTACAACCTCCAGGGGCTCTCGCGGCGCGTTGAGGAGTTGGGGGCGCTGTCGGTGCGGGCGCACGGCGCGCTCGCGTGCCTCGTGCTCGCGATCGAGGTGGAGGACGACCACGCGCTGGCCGACGTGACGGCATTCTGCGCGCAGGCGATCAAGGGCGGCGTGCGACATTCGGACGTGTCGGGCCGGATCGCCGCTGCGGAGTTCGCCGTCGTCGCGCCCCGGACCGGCACGACGGGCGCGATTCAGCTCGCGCAGCGGCTCGCCGGCGAGATGCGACGTCGCTCGCACGACGCCGCCGGCGCCGTCCCGTCGTTCCTGCTGCGCGCCGGCTACGACGCGGTCGGTAACCTCGCGTACGCCCCGGGTAGCGCGAGCGATCTGCTCGTGCGGGCGCGCCGGGCGTGGCACGACGCCGACGCGGAATCGCGTCTCGGCTGGATCCGACCATCCGAGGAGTGAGCAGCCTATGAAAAACCCGTCCCCGGGCGGCGCGTATCGCGTCACCCGGAGACGGGCATGCTTCGGCCGCGGGGGTGAGCGCCGCGGCTAGTTCACACTGCTCGACGCCGACCCGACGATGATATTCCCCACCGTCTGGTAACCGATCACCTGGCCCAAGATCCCGAGGATCGGCTGTTGCAGCACCACATGGATCATGTTGACCGTGATGCCGCTCGTCGTCACGCCGTCGCCCGTGACGCGCTGCTCGTTCAGCAACACATAACCCACATCGGGCAGGTTGACGCGCGTGTTGGGAGCGGGGTCTGACACTGCCGTCCCATTCACGATCAGGTTCGCGAGACTCGATCCGTCGGTGTTACTCCCGACGTAGCCGTCGCCGAGCGTACTGCTCGCGATGGCCACCACGCCGTCGGTCGTGATGAGGCCGTTGAGCAGGCTCACCGCTCCCAGCGTGGCGCTGCTCACCGCGTCGGAGCCGTATGTCGGGTCAGCGTCGCCGGTGACGATGGCGAACGCGTCTTGCGCGCTGACCAGGCCCGCCACGTCGACGGTCTGGCCCTGATCCGTGGCCATGTCGCCACCCGTCGGCAAAACGGCGTAGGGGGTCGTCTGGTTGACGGTCGGCGTGTTCACGGAAACGCCGAACGCCTGGGCAGTCGCGGCGCGCATCTGGGCCGCGACGGAGCCCGCCATCCAGCTCATGGGCAGGACGAGTCCCACCAGACGGATCGCCCGCCGCATCGTGTCGATCTTCATCGTATTCCTCCTTGCCGAGATCATGGCGATCCCAGCGTTAGTGCGTCGGGTGGAACTGCCGGTTCCCGCCCGTCAACGTGCACGTAGGCTCCGCCGGGGGCAGGGAAGGATCCGGGCACATCACTTCGTACCCGATGGCCGGTACGCGGATAGCAAAGCCGTCGTGGCCCGCGCCCGGTTCCCCGTTGTCACAGTCCCACACTTCGAAATCGAGATCTTCCTGTCCCGTGTTCTGCACGCGCAGCCTGCCGCCCCAATGCGCCGCGCCATCCCTGCAGTCGGTGTCCGTCGCCCGTTCGGCGAACGTGATCGCCGTCGCGTGGAGGTTCAGGGGACTACCGTTCAGGCGCCACTCGGGCCGGTGATCGATCCATTCCAGGGCGCCTTTGTCCGCCAGGCAGGTTCCGTTCGCATCCGTCTGACCGGAGGCCATGACATGCGCGCCGAACGTCTCGTACTCATGACTCGCTGGGGGATTCTTCTCGGCCGTGCCCGGCGGGAAATCGATCCGGCCACCGCCGGTCATCTTGAAAGGTGTACACTGAAACTGAAAGAAGTGGGCTAGCGGCGTACCGATCGCCGGCGCCACCGCGTTCGGCTGCCGCTCGCAGCTCCACGCGGTCAGCGCGATCGCGACCGGTGCCGTCAGCATCGCCAGGTTTCTGGATTTGAACATGAGCTCGCCTCCGTGAGTGTTGGTGGCCCGAGGCCGACTCTTCACGAAGGCAAGCATGATGCCACGACCGTCATCATCTATTCGCTTGCGCCGCAACGCATTAGGAATCGTGGCGCCCGTGCCGCAGCGCTCGTGTGCATCACTCCGAGGCTCGCGGTCGCTGCGCTCGTGCACCACGCTCACCTCACCACTCGCCCTCCAAGCGACTCAGGAAGGCGTTGCCACTCAGGATCGCTTCCAGCACGTCGGGCTGTTTGGCATGCGCCAGCGTCCAGTGCCCCCCCTGCCTGAAGTAGCAGTGGAGCGCGGACATCTCGCGCACCAGGCGCGGCTCCAGGCGACCCGTCAGCATGACCGTCCCGCCGCGCCAGGCGTCGTCGAGCAGCGCGTGAAACACCGCCTCGCCGGCGCCTTTCCTCGCCACCAGCTGGACGACCTCGCTTTCGCCCCCGGGCGCGAGATAATAAAGAAACCAGCCAACGACTTCACCGCGCGCATCGCGTACGACGCGCCGTCGCAGCACGCGGTCGGGCTGGTTCTGCTCCGCCACGTTCAGCAGCCAGTGCAGCGACCGCTCATCGTACTCCGGACGCAGGGCACGATCAGAACACAACTCGTCAAACCGCTGGGCCAGCAGGTCCACAGGCAGGTCCTCGACCGCGTACCCGGCAAACAAGTCGCGGAAGCGGCGGGTGCTCAGCCGAGCGACGACCGCGTCGGCGAGCGAGCCCAACGGGCGCAGCCCGTGCGTGATCACACCGGGCACACCGCGCGCATGCAGCCAGGAAAGCGAGTGGCGAGCCGGCCGGACCGGGCGCTGCCACTGGAGGCTCAAGGGGAGGACCGTGACGCCGCCGAATCCCTCGAAAATGGCGCGGGCCGCTTCATTGCTCAAATCGGAGAAGAGGACATCCTGCGGCCCGGCGAACACGCGGCTGACGAGCCGTACAGCCGCGAAGGATCCCCGAGCCCGGGGCGCAACCATGAGCTTCGTGGCGACGGCTGCACGGAGCCGACGCCCGCGCAGGCGCAGCCGCCTCGGCTGGACCCCGATGAAACCGGCGATGGACCCGCTCGCATCGAGGTACACGAACGACGGCAGGTCCTCCTCGTCCAGCGGGCTCTCGAAGAACACTCGCTCGAAATACCTGTCGAGCCCCGAGGAAGCACTCGTCCCATTGTGCATGAACGTTGTCGCAAAGAGCTCGGCGACCTGGGGGATGTCGTCGCGGCGGAACGTCCGAATGGCTTCCATCAGACGGGCTTCGGCTCTCCCCGCAACGCGGCGACGTCGTGCTTGCCGTTGGGCAACCGTGGCAGCGCGTCCCGCGTTTCGAACCTCGCGGGTTGCATGTGCCGGGGGAGCTCCAGACGGGCGTACAGCGTCAACCGCTCGAGCGATCCCCCGCCGGCCATGACCACAAACGCGACGATGCGCTCCCCCCGCGCGTCGTCAGGCTCGGACGTGATGATGCACTCAGCGACCTCGCCCGAACCGTACAAGACCGTGGCGATCTCGTCCGGACTCACACGGTAGCCCAGCGTCTTGATCATTCGATCACGGCGCCCGACGAAATAGAGCCAGCCCTCGGCATCGCGCCGCACCAGATCCCCGGAGAACACGACCCGCTCCGTGTCCGGCGACCCCGCGGGTCGCAGCGGATGCGGACGAAACGTGCGGGCCGTGGCCTCGGGGTCATTCCAGTAGCCGAGCGCGACCGTCGGCCCCCGATGCACCAACTCTCCTACCTCCCCGGGGGCACAGGCGGTGAGATCGTCGCGCAGCACGAGCACTTCGGCCCCAGGGATCGCCCGGCCGATCGAGTCCGGCCGCCGGTCCACCTCCTCCGGGGGGAGAAATGTGCTCCGCAACACCTCCGTCAAACCGTACATGACGAAGAGTCGCGCCTGCGGTTGCGCCTGCCGCAGTGCACGGACCACCGTCACCGGGAGGTGGCCGCCGGCATTCGTCGCGATCCGCAGCGTGGCGAGCGGTTCGTCGCGAAACGACGCGACGTTGAGCAGCTGCTGCCACAGCGGCGGCACGGCGGCCAGGACGGTGATCCGCTGCGCCCGCAGGTTGGTAACGAGCTGCGCGGCCAGCGGGGACCGTTCCACCACCAGCGCCGCTCCACTGCCGACCGCGCACAGCACCTGGCTGAGCCCGTATACGAAGCTGAAGGGGAGCACGCTTGCAATCCGGTCGCTGGCGACGATGCCGAGGTACCCGATCACCGTTTGCGCCGCCGCCAGGAGATTGCCGTGTGTGACCGTGACTCCCCGGGGGAGACCGGTCGATCCTGAGGTGAAGACGATCTGGACGGGGTCCATCCCGACCCGCGGGACGGGTTCGAACATCCCCTCCGCGTCGAAGTCCCGAACCGAGAGCACGCGGCCCGGCGTCTCGATGGGACGCGGTTGCCGGGCGATGAGGTCGTCGGACGTGATCAGCGCGGTCGCGCCCGCACCGTCCACGATGTGCTCGATCTGGCGCGGGCGCAGCGATTCGTTGATCACGACCGCGATGCCGCCGGCGGCGGCGACCCCGAAGAACACCGCGACGGCGTCAGCGCCGCCGTCAAGGAAGATCCCGACGCGGTCGTGGGCTTGTATCCCCGCGTCCCGCAACCCCATCGCGATCGCTGCGGCGCGGCGCTGGAGGGATCCGTAATCCGTCGTTCGCCCTGGCTCAATCAGCGCTGGCCGCTCTGGAGCGGCTGCGGCGGTCGCCCAGAGCAGGTTGGCCACGTTGTGCGTCACAGTGCTCCACCCCATCGCATCACCTGTGCCACATTGAGGGGAAGCGTTGGAAACGCCCGGTGTTGCGTCCGCGCAGCAGGTGGCGCTGCGCAGTGCGTTCCCCGCGCGCCGCCCCACGGCGCCATCCTTGCATGGAAGGCGGCGGACGAGCCACTCGAGGGCCGACGTGAGTCTGGCGAACGAACTGCAACTCAATGAGGCGGCGGCCACCGAGCGGATCGTCGCGACGCTGCGCCAGCAGGTCGGTGAAGTGTTGAACCGGCGTGGGCTGGTGGTGGGGATGAGCGGCGGCATCGACAGCTCTGTGTGCGCAGCCCTGGCCGTCCGCGCCGTGGGCGCGACCCACGTGTTCGGGCTGCTGATGCCGGAGCGGGAGTCCGATCACCAGAGTCTGGACCTCGCCGCACGCTGGGCGGACTCGCTCGGAATCGCATACGCCGTCGAGGACATCACGCCGACGCTGGCGGCGCTGGGGTGCTACGCGCGGCGGAATGCCGCGATTCGCCGCGCCATGCCGGAGTTCCGGGATGAGTGGCGGTGCAAGGTCGTATTGTCGGGCGGCCGGCTCGACTCCGACCGCCTCAACGTGTCGTCCTTGGCGGTGGAGCTTCCGGACGGCGATGTTCGCCACGTGCGGCTGGCCGCGGCTGAATACCGGGAGATCGTCGCGGCGACCAACTTCAAACAGCGCGTTCGGACGATGCTGGAGTACTTCCACGCCGACCGGCTCCACTACGCCGTCGTGGGCACGCCGAACCGCCTGGAGTACGACCAGGGGTTCTTCGTGAAAGGTGGAGACGGGCTGGCGGACGTGAAGCCCATCGCCCACCTGTACAAGTCCCAGGTGTACGCGCTCGCGGAGTTTCTGGGCGTCCCAGCGGCGATCCGGTCGCGGCCGCCGACTACCGACACCTATTCCCTGCCGCAGACGCAGGAAGAGTTCTACTTCGCCCTTCCGGCCGCCACGCTCGACCTGGTCCTGTTCGCGCACAACCTCGGCCGCGATCCCGCGGCCGTCGCTGCGGAGCTCGGACGAACCCCGGACGAAGCGGCGCGGGCGGTGCGAGACATCGATCAGAAGCGCGCGACGACGCGCTACCTGCATCTCCCGCCCCTGCTGGTCGAGCCCGTCCCCGAAGTCGCGGCTCAGATCGAGCGTCGGCGACGTCGCACGGGCGCCGCCCGCTGGCAGGAGACGACCTGATGTGCGGGCTCGCCGGCCTGGCGCGCCGCGAACCGCGCGGCGTGGCGGTCGAGGTGCTCGACCGCATGGCAGCGGCGTTGCGGCATCGCGGCCCGGACGGCTGTGGGCGCTACGCCGGCCCCCGGGTCGGCCTGGCTCACGTGCGCCTCAGCATCATCGACGTCGCCGGCGGGGGGCAGCCCCTCGGGAATGAGGACGGCTCCGTGCTCGTCGTCTACAACGGCGAGGTCTACAACTACCTCGAGCTGCGGGCCGACTTGGAGGCCGCCGGGCATCGCTTCCGCACCCGCAGCGATACGGAAGTGCTCGTCCATGCGTACGAGCAGTGGGGCACGGGGATGCTGGCCCGCTTGAACGGGCAGTTCGCGTTCGCGATTTACGATCGTCGTGCGGAATCGGTGCTCCTCGCGCGAGATCGGTTCGGCGTCCGGCCGCTCTTCTACAGCATCGCGCACGGGGATTTGGTGTTCGCCTCGGAGGCCAAGGCGCTGTTCGCGAGCGGCGAGGTCGAGCCCGCGCTCGATCCCGTGGGCCTCGATCAGGTCTTCACCTTCTGGGCCGCCCGTCCCCCGTGGACCGTGTTCCAGGGCGTGCACGCCATCCAACCAGGTTGCTTCGCCGTCTGGCGTGACGGCGCTCTGCGCCACGGCCGCTACTACGACCTGGAGTACCCGGAGGCGGGGGAGGAAACTCCCGACGCGATCCCGGCCCTCGGCGGCCTGCTCGAGAGTAGCGTCGCGCTGCGCCTCCGCTCGGACGTTCCCGTCGGTGGGTATCTGAGCGGCGGGCTCGATTCGTCGATCAGCTGCGCGCTCGCCGCGCGGGAGTCGCCGTTCCCACTGCGTACGTTCTCCGTCACGTTCGACGATCCGCAGCTCGACGAACGCGAGTTCCAGCTGCTCGTGGCCGGACAGCTGGACAGTCATCATTTCGTGCGCGCGATCGGACTCGGTGACGTGGCCGCCGTCTTTCCGGACGTCGTCTGGCACGCCGAATCGCCGCTGGTGCGCACCGCCCCGGCTCCCATGTACCTGCTCGCGAAACTCACGCGCGAGCGGGACATCAAAGTGGTGCTCACCGGTGAGGGTTCGGACGAGCTGTTCCTCGGGTACGATCTCTTCAAGGAGACGGCGCTGCGGCTGTTTTGCCTGCGCCAGCCGCAATCGCGATTCCGGCCGCGGCTCTTCGACCGGCTCTACCCGTATCTCGACCCGCGCGGCCGCCGCGGCGACTTCTGGCGGCGCTCGTTTCTTGAGGCCGGGGCGCCCGACGATCCCCTGTTCTCGCATCTGCCGCGGTTCCTGCTCACCTCGCGGATCAAGGACTTCTATTCAGCCGACCTGCGCGCGACGCTCGGCGAGACCGATCCTCTGGAGGACCTGCGGGCCAGCCTGCCGTCTGCCTTCTCGACCTGGTCGCCGCTCAACCGCGCTGCGTACCTCGAGATGGTGACACTGCTGTCCCCGTACTTGTTGAGCGCCCAGGGAGACCGCATGTCCCTCGCGCACGGCGTGGAGAGCCGCTACCCCTTCCTCGATCATCGCGTGTTCGAATTCGCGGCGCGCCTGCCCACGGGGAGCAAGCTCCGCGGCTTGAAGGAAAAGGCGATCTTGCGCCGCTGGGCGCGGGATGTCGTCCCCGCAGCCGTGCTGCGTCGCCCGAAGCAGCCTTATCGGGCGCCTGACATCCCCGCCTTCTTTGGCCCTGAGCCCGCCGAGTACGTGCGTGATCTTTTGGACGAACGCAGTCTGGCGCGTTCCGGGTTGTTCCAGCCGGAGGCCGTCGCCGGGCTCGTGCGGCGGTGTCGGGCTGGTGCCGCCACCGGCTTCCGCGAGAACCAGGCCCTGGTGGCTATCCTATCCGCGGAGCTGTGGCAGCGGCAGTTCATCGACCGCAAGCCGGTGCAGACGGCGGCGCCCCTCCCCGTCCCTGACGTGGCGCTGGTAGAAGACGGCCTGCCAGTACTGAGTTGACCGTGCATTCATCGGAGACAGAACCTCGTATGGACGAACGCGACATCCTGGCGCGCACGCGGGCCTACGTGCACGACACCTTCCTTTATATGCGGCCCGGATTCGCGCTGGAAGACAGCGATCGGCTGCTCCAGCGAGGCGTGATCGATTCCATGGGGGTGATGGAGCTCATCGGCTTCCTGCGTAGCGAATTCGGCGTGGTCGTCGCGGACGAGGACATTACGGAGCAAAACCTGGGAACCCTGGCGGACATCGCGCGCTACGTCGCCGCCAACCACCGCAACGGGGGCCCGGCGCGAGGCTAGCTGGAGGGCACCGGGCCGCGGCGCGTGGGCTCCCACACCGGCGCCCGCCGACCAGCCACGACCCGCAGCCACGCGTGCAAGACCGCGACGTTCCCGGCGGCGACGTAACCCGGGAGCCCCAGCAAGCGGGGCATCGGCCTCCCCTCCGGCCACACCCACGCGATCCCTGCCAGCGCCACGGCGAGAGCAAGCAGCGTGGGAGCCAGCGCGCCCAGGGCGACGAGGAGCGGCAGCAGCGCCCACGGCACGAGCCAGCGGCAGACTTTGTGGCTGAACAGCATCCACGCAAACGCGCCGTAGGAAAACGGATTGAGCAGGGGGCGCTTGTGCCAAAGTGTGGCGAGACCGCGAGTCATGGTCCGCACTTTCCGCCGGTACTCCTGGCGGAGCGACGCGCTGCGTGGCACGTAACACTTCGCCTCGGGAACCGACACCGCTCGCATGCCGTGCTCGCGGGCGGTGAGCGCCGCGGCAAAGTCCCGGCTGAGGCCCTCGGGCACTAGGCCAATGTGCAGCTCCGCGCGGATCGCGTACAAACAGCCGGAGGCGCCGACAATCCCGCCCACCGCCGTCTCCAGGTCGCGGATCCACATCTCGTACCCGACGTACGCTCCCTCCCCACTGGTCGCCTGCTCGTCGAGATTCGTCACGCTCACATCGCGCGCCGACGCAACGCCGACGGAGGCATCGGCGAACACAGAAACGAGCTGCTTGACGGCCGCCGGATGAATCCGCACCGACGCGTCGGTGTTGACGATGATGTCACCGGTGAGATGCCGGCGGGCAGCGTTCTCCGCCGCGGTCTTGCCCTGGCGCCGCGGCAGCCGGAGCAACTCGACGCCGCGATCGGCAAAGTGCGCGACGATCTCGTCGGTCCCATCGGTCGACGCATCCGAGACAACGAGGATCTGCCGCCGGTCTGCCGGATAATCGACGGCGAGAATCCGTTCGAGCGTGGCCGCCAAGACCCTGGCCTCGTTGTAGACGGGCAGCACGATGCTGATCCGGGGGACGGTCGAGCGTGGCGGCGTCTTACGGCGCCCGCGCCCAAGGCGGCTCACCAGCGTCAGGATCGCGGGATAGCCGAGAAAGGTGTAGACACAGAGGCCGACGGCCAGCGCGACCACGACGCGGGACAGGAGCATCACGCCGAGGCCGGCGCGACAACGCCGTGACTGACCAGCCGGTAGATGGCCTCGTAGCGATCGAGCCAAGGCGCTACGCCGAAATCGCGCTCCAGTCGAGCTTGCGCCGCCCGGGCGCGCCGCGCCGCCGCCGCCCGGTCCGCATGGACCCCCCGGATCTCGGCTGCGAGGGCGACGGGGTCCTCGGACCGCACGAGGGCAGCCTCCTCCGGCGAGACGACGTCAGGCACGCCGCCCACACCGGTCGTCACGATGGGAATGTTGGCGGCCATCGCCTCGAACAACACGACAGGCGTGCCCTCGGTGCGCGAGCTCAGCACGAAGACATCGAAGGCCGGGAACAACCGGTCCGCATCCGGGACCGCACCGTGCCAGCGGACGCGCCCGTTGAGACCAAGGTCGCGCGCGCGCGCCTGCAGCGCGGCCCGCCGCGCGCCCGTGCCGACCACCGAAACCCCGAGCGGGACATCGCGGAGATGGGGTATGGCGTCGAGCAGCACGTCCGGGCCTTTCTCGTGGCTCAGCCGGCCCACCCAACCGACCACAAAGTCGTCTCGTGGGATGCCCAGCGCACGGCGCGCCGCCACGCGGTCGAGCGGCGGCGACATCCGTCGCCAGGCGTTGGGCACGGTGTGGATCCGGCGGCGAGGAACTCCGGAGCGCGCCAACCGGTCGCCGAGCGGTCGGGACACAGCCACGACCGCGTCGAAGCGGCGGAAGGCGCGGCGTTGCAGCCACTCGTAGGCCCGGTTCTTCCACCCACCGCCTGTGAAGCCATGCACGGTGGTGACGACCGGAATGTCGAGGCGCCGCGCCACCCCCGCGTCGAGGACGTCAGGCCGGTAGCCGTGAGTGTGAACGACATCGGGGCGCACGCGACGGCAGAGGGCGGCAATTGCGGCGCGCTCACGTCGGTAGGACCGACCAGGGACCATGAGCGTGTGGGTGTGCACACCCGCCTCCGCGAGAGGCGCAAGAAACGCCGCATCTGCTCCCGAGCCCGTCGCTACTGACACCATGTGGACCTCGTGGCCCAGGCCCCGGAGCCCACGTCCCAGCATTTGCACCACGCGCTCGAGACCGCCGAACTCGGCGGGCGCGACCACGTGAACGATCACCATGTGTCGCTCGAGACCGTGGCCAGCCTCAAAGCCGCGCGGCTCGGGCGGCGAGCCGATCGGGAAGACGCCGCCGTTCTCGTGCCCTCGAGGATGACCACCGCCGCAGCGACGCCCCGTTCGTGGGTAAGACTGACGTGCGCCTTACGCACCCGCTGCTCGTGCGCTCGCCGCGCGAGCGCGCCTGACACGCGTAGCTGGGGCGCCCCGCCCGCCCCGGCAACGATCTCAACCTCCCGGAGGGCACCTTCGAACAGACCCGTGCCCAACGCCTTGAGGCAGGCTTCCTTGGCGGCGAACCGTGCCGCCAGAGCGTCCAACCGGTCAACACGGTCCGCGCACGCCGCGAGCTCGCGCGCGGTGAAGACTCGCTCCGGGATGCTGTCCAAGACGCGGGACAGCCGCTCCGGCTCGACGATGTCGATCCCAATCCCGACGATCATCCCGCTTCCCCCGCTTCAGGTAACTGTGACTGACAAGGACGGCTCGACGCCGTAGGCAGCGTCTCCCGTTCGCGCCAGCGCGTTTGCTATGGCCTGCGCAGCAACCGCGGCGCCGTCGGGCGTGAAGTGGTCGTGGTCGTAGTAATGGCGCAGACCCTCGCTCAGCAGATCCCGTAGGTTGAGGTGCGGGACGCGGAGCGCGTCGGCCACGTCAGCGGCGCGACTATCGATGAGCCCGAGCAGCTGGTTGATGAGCTCGAGGCTGAAATAAACGTTGACCCGCTCCTTCCAAGGCCTACCGACGCCGCCGTGCCAAAAGCGCGCCGCTTCTTCGGGTGTGTAGTCCTTCTCGAACCACGGCTGCCGCACGACGAGCACCCGATCGGCATGCGCCAGCGCCCGGCGGAGCAGCCGCCGAAAATGGTGCTCGAAGTGAGCAAGCACGGTACTCGGGTCCGGCGCGGTCGTGCGAATCTCCGGCGCCTCACGGCGCATCTTCCGTCCGTCGACGAGCCAGGCCCCGGCGTGCTCCTTCACCTCCACCGGATGCAGCCACAACCGGCGCAGGCGCCGGGCCAGCTCTGCCAGCGCCCACCCGCGGGGCATCCAGGCAAACGCTTGCCCGGGGTGACTGGCGAACAGCAGCGACTCTGACACCACGGAGGGAGGCGACGACGGCGGCGCCCCATCCTCGAGCCAGTGGTACACCGTGCTCGCACCGACCATGATGACAATCGCGTCGAGGTGGCCGTACTGGGGCAGCACGCGCTCGAAAATGAGATCGAGATCCGCCGCGCCGACGCCCGAATGGCCGATATTGCCGACGTGCACGCGGCGAACAGACTTGCCCCTCACCCCCAAGGCATCGCGCATCTCCGCCGCGTTGAGGAGCCGCTCGATCGCACCGGGCCAGCTCGTGGGCTGGTCCAGCGCGAAGCACTCGGCCGAGCTGCCGCCGGCCACGAGAATCCGGTACAGTCCCACTTCGCCCCCGCGCACCTCGCCGCCGCGCTCGCCGTCGGCGTTGATGTGGAAGCGCACGCGCGGCTCCACCTCCGGAAAGACTCGAGGGTCCTGTCTCACCTCGAGCCGCAGCCCCGGAGGCCACACGGCGTAACGCGTACGGCGCCGCATCCAGCGGCGGCACCCCAGCTCGGCGACGACGAGGAGCAGCGGCAGCGCCAGCGCGGCGGCCACCATCCAGGACGTCACGCGCGCACCCGGACGCGGAGCCGCGGCAGCAAGGCCCGCAGGTCGAGGTAGGGGTCGTTCCGATACACGAACCACACCCACGTCACGGCGAACACGAGCGTCATGGCCAGGCCCGCGACAGCCAGCGCGCCGAAGCCACGAACGTCGAGGCCGAGCTTGAACCACAGGAGCAACGCCAGGACGGGCAACGCCCCCAGCACCGCGCGCGGCACGACGTAGCGGACGAACTGCATCACCGAGACGTCCAGCTCGTGGCACGCTTGCAGGAACACGGCACCGGCGAACAGCACGTTCGGGATGGCGGTACCGAGTGCGACCCCCGCCAACCCGAGCGGTCGCACGAACAGGACGCTCAAGCCCAGGTTTACGACCCCGGCGACGAGAAACCCGACCGTCGGCAGGCCCGCCTTGCCCAACCCCATCAGAATCGGGAGCGCCACGCCGCGGACCGGCAAGAAGATGAGATACGAGACCATGAGGATCTGCAGCACCGCGCCCGCCGGCCGCTCAAACGTCGGATCGACCCACCACGCGATGAATCTCGGCCCGAGCACGATGAGGAAGAGCCCGGCGGCAAGGGTCAGGGACAGCGCGATCTTGGACCACTTCAGGAAGATCTCGCGCAGCTCCGCGTTCCGGCCCTGGCTCTGGAGGCGGGTCGCCGTCGGCATCACCACCGCCGCGATGGCAATCACGAACTCCATGAGATAGATGATGAAGCTGTTGGCGACGGTGAAGTACGGAATATCGCCGACCTTCATGAACGCCCCGATCACGAGCGAATCCGTCTCGAACGAGAGCCGGGCGCCGGCGTTCAACACCAGGACGTAGAGACTGAAGCCGAAGATGGCGCGGGTCATCCCCCAATTGAAATCCGCCAGGCGCATCCGCGTATTCGGGTGACGCCGCCGCACCAGCAACCAGCAGAGGAGGAAGTCGAACGCCATGCAGGCCAATTGCACGAGGGCCATGGCCGTGATCGAGGCGTGCAACGCCAGCAGCCCGAAGGTGAGCCCGAGACGCAACAGCACGCCCCACAGCCGGATGATGTTGCGCGGGACGAACTCGTCATGGGCCGCCAGGACGCCGTTGGGGAGGAGCGCGACGAACCCGACGGACACGAACAGCACCGTCACGGCGAAGGCCCACTGGGCGTCGCCATGCAGGGTAGCTGGGATGTGGTAGGTGTCCGCAAAAAACACGTACAGGCCCACCCCCACGACGAGGGCGATCGCACCCAGCAGCAGATACAGCGCCGTGCAGCTGCCGATTGCCTCGTTCAGCTTGGCTTCGTCGCCCTTCGCCACATGCTGCGCGAAGTACCGCACCGAGGCCATCGGCACACCCAAGACCAGCAGACCCAGGTACCCGGTGATCGAATTGATGAGAATCCACGTCCCGTAGCCGTCGTCGCCGAGTTTGTGGATGGTGAACGGCGTGAGGAAGTAGACGGCGACCACAGTCACCACCGTCACAACCCAGCTGCTGCCGACGTTCTTGAACACGGATTGCAGTCTCCGGTGGTGGACTGCTGCTTGAGCGGGGCTCGCTAGCGCTGCAGGCAACGCACGGGCTGTGCCATCGCTAGCTAGCGCGATCGCCCCAGCGGGTGTTGCACGGACACCACAGGAGCGGCAGGCGCGTCAGCCGAGGACCGCGGCCGCCTCGCTCGTTGTGACGAACGTCAATGGCATCAGTCGTGACAGGCCGTTGAGGTAGCCCTCGACGCAGGCGTACAGCCGGGCGACATCCGCCGCCGTGGCGGCGAAGGGACTGAGGCCGGGCTTGAGGCTCGGACTGTGCCAGGACAGCTGTAGGTGACGAGCTCCGTGCTCGAGCAATCGCCGCGACAGGGTCAACATGTCACCGACCGCTTGGTACTCGGGACTGAGGGACACGCGCTTGAGCAGGCCCGCCCGGTCAGCGATGCCGGCCAGGTGAAACCAGCGAAACGGCGTGGCTTCGAGCACGCGACGCGTGGGATCCCAGAAGCTGAATGGCCCGCGGTTGAATCCGTAGGAGAGCGGAATCTCGAGCACCGGCCCGTTGGGGGCGGGCTCGCGCACGTCGCGATCCGGCGCCAGCCGATACGGTACGATCGGGGCGCCGACGAACGTCGGACCGTCGTCCACAGTCTCGAGACTGACGAACGGGCTGACACTCGAGTCGACGCGGTAGCCGCAGCGCAGCAGGGCGGCCACGGTATCGCGCCCCAGGCCATAGCGCCCGGCACGAAACGCGACGGGCGGGCGACCGAACGTTTCCTCCAAGACCGCCGTGAGGCGCTCCAGCTTGGCGCGCTGCAGCTCGGCCGGCAGGTTCTTCAGCATGGAATTGCGCGGCTCGAACGCCTCGCACAGCGGAGGTGTGTTCCAGGGATGTAAGTGCGCACCGATCTCCGCGCGGCCCCCGTCAGTCACCTCCCGCATCACGTCCGCCGCCGCCGGATCGGTCGCGACCTGATAGGTCGTAAAATACGTCGGCCGAACACCCCAACGATCGAATAAGGCCGCCTGGGTCCGGAGCTCCTGGATATTCTCAACCGTCACATCGTGCCGGCTGCGGTTCCAGTTGTCCTCCTCGGTGTCGATCGACACGATGAGAAGGACGCTGCCGTTACGCATACAGACGAGCTCGGAGTATTGCCGCACCATCCAGCGCGCGGAGCCACCGCCCACGCCAACCCGGGCGGAAGATCGTAAGCTCCTCGGTCATGCGCCGGGTCTCGGTCCAGTGCCGCTTGTAGGCGTCGTCCCCTCGCAGGAAATCGAAGCGGCGGTAGCCGCGCTCGATCGCGCGCCGGATCATCGCACCCATCAGCACCAGGCCGACGCTCTCGCGCTCCCAGCGCGGATCGCGGCCACTCTGGTAGAAGTACACGGTGTCACGAGCGGTGAAACCGTACCACGCGGCGGCCGGCACGCCGTCGAGGTCGAGCGTGGCCAGCCACAGTTGCTGCCGCGCGGCCAACTCGGCGGCGAAGCGGCGGTGGAGTCGCTGCACGCCGGGGTTCCGAAACGCACCCGCTTCCCCTCCACTCGCCCAGCGACGTTCGTGCAGCGTCATCAGACAACTCAGGCCCTCATCAACGCGCGCCCCCCCTCCGTCATGATCCGTGATCGTCACCGTGTAGTGACGTCGCAAGTGTCGCTCCTTGCGGCGCAACGTCTGGCGGCGCGTGGGCGTGAGAGTGCCGAGATACTTCTCCCAATCGTCGCACAGGTCGAGGTATGGGCAGCCCCAGAGGGCCTGGCGCCGCACCGCATGACCGCGACCGGCGAGCGCTTCGGCCAGCCGGCGTACCGCCCAAGCATCCGGGGCCAGGTTGCTCAGGATCAGGAGCTGCCACGGCATCGCCTCCAGTGTGGGCGCGAGCGACTCGACGTCGGCACCTGGCAGGGCAAGGAGGTCGAGATGGTCGGGGCAGCCGGTATCGCCGATGGCCCACGTGAGCGCCTGCACCGGCGTCCGCCGGAACCGCACCTGTCGCTGCACGACAGGGAGTACGGCCTGGAGGGAACCGTCCGAGCCGCGGAGCACCAGGGCTTCGCTGGCATCCACCTCCGCCGGATCAGCCGAATCCGCCCAGGCGCGATGCCACGCCCAGCCACCGAACGGAGAAGCGGTGACGCTCTGCGCGTGCACCGCGTCCCACGCCGCAGGCCCGAGGGCGAGCGCGTCCCGCAGGGACGTTCGGATGACACCGTGGGTCCCTGCGTCGCCGCGCAACGCGACGGGCGCCGCACTCACGACAGGGACGGTGCGGTCATATACGTCGGACGGGGGACGCCAAACATCTCGAGCACCGTGGGCGCGACCGACCGCAGCGGCACTTTCTCCGAGCTCACGCGGTGCTCGTGTTGCGGCGTGCGAATCCACAGGAAGCCGTCGGGATGGTGCATCCCGCTCTTGAGCCCGTCCGACTGATAGAAGATCTCGAAGAAGGGCGCCGTCCGCCCCGAGCCGGCGCGCAGCACGGCCTGCGGTGCCACCGGCCGGAAGATCTTGCACCCGCTGAACAACGCCGTTCCGTCACGACTCACCAGCATCGCGGGCGTGTCGTCAACGCGTAGCGCTCGCAGCTGGGATTCGGCCTGCTGTGCGTCCTGCGCGTTCTCGAACAACAGTTGAAACTGCTCCGACATGACGGGCGCAACGCGGCACGCGGCGCCCACGCCCGCGACGTTCAGCACGTCTGTGAAGTCCCGCGGCCGATAGAAGGTCTTGCCGCCCTGGTCTTCATAAGTCAGACACGGCTGCTGGCTCAGCGCCGTGCACAAGATCAGGGTAGTGCTCCTGCCCGCGAGCGCCATGAACTCGCCGAGCAGCTTGTCCATCTGCTGGTAGCCGAACAGAATCGCGCTCTCATACTCGGCCTGCTCCGCGGGGCTAGGCACGATCGTGAAATGCTCCGGCTCCATGTGGCGCCAGTATTTGTGCTGGAGGTGCGCGGTGCTGTTCAAGAAGAACGTCGCAAACGCCGGCCGTAGCTTGCGGTAGTAGTACCGGAACACGTCCCACTGCAGCTGGTCGAGCAGCACCGCCCGCTTCCAGCGCTTCCCGGCGAGCCGCTCGCGCATCAGCTGCTGCGCGATAGAGCCCACGGTCCGCGCCGAGAGGCCGTGCCTGACCATGAACGCGACAAACCTGGCATGTTCCGCGGGAGCCAACGGAACATGATCGTTGGTGTGCTCCTGCACGTTGCGCTGTACAAAACGGAAGTAGGGCAAGAGCTCGTCGGGATAGGGAGCGATGGTCGTGGTCCACGGGTCCGGCAGGAGATAGCCGTTCAACGGCGAGTCGAATCTGGGATTCATGCTGCCGCACACCCAGACCGGCAGGCTGGCGTCCGACAAGAGATCCCAGACGCATTTGTGCTTCAGCTTATGTCCATCGCCGAGGTGAAACACGCCGTGCTCGGCGAACGACAGGCCGCTATGGACCGTCACCCACTGGATCCAGGGATTGAGCTTGTCTTGCGTCTCCTCGGCATCAGTGATGAAGACCCGGGACTCCCGATAGAACCGATCGAAATTGGGCAGTTGCCCGGCCCGCGTGAACCGCTCCACCAACGCCGGTGTCAGCTCGTTGAACTCCAGCAGAATGACCGGTGCGTCCTTGATCATGACTCACTCCTGGTGCGTGGCGCGCCACCTGCGCGGCGCACTGAAGCGCCGCGCCAGCAGGTGTTGCGCGGGCGCTACGGACGTGTGCCGAGCGCGTCGCGAGCGGCGCGCCCAGTCGGATCACTAGCACGGCTTATGCCGTCGGCACTTGCCATGTGCGGCATCGCCGGCGTCATCCACCGAGATCCCGACCGTCCGGTCTCCCGAGCGCTGCTGCAGCGCTTGTGCGCCACGCTCCAACACCGGGGCCCGGACGAAGAGGGCCTCCATGTGCACGGTCCGGTCGGCCTGGGGATGCGACGGCTGAGCATCATCGACTTGAGCGGCGGGCAACAGCCGATATTCAACGAGGACGGCTCCAAGGTCATCGTCTTCAACGGCGAGATCTACAACTATCGCGAGCTGCGGCGCGGCCTCATCGCGCGCGGCCACGTCCTCCGGTCCCAGGGCGATACGGAGACGGTGCTCCACCTCTACGAGGAGCTCGGGCCGGAGTGCGTCACGCAGCTCCGAGGAATGTTCGCGTTTGCCATCTGGGATGCCACGCAGCGCACGCTGCTGCTGGCCCGCGACCGCTTCGGCATCAAGCCGCTGTACGTGGTCACGGCGCCGTGGGGCATCGCGTTCGCTTCCGAGCTGAAGGCGCTCCATGCCGCGGGCTTGACGTCCCGCGCACTCGACTGGGAAGCGTTGGACATGTTCGTGCAACTGGGCTACATCCCCGCCCCAGCGTCCCCATTCCAAGACGTGCGGAAGTTGGAACCGGGCCACACACTGGCTTGGAGGGCCACGGGGGAAACCCGCGTGCGGCGATACTGGCATTTGCCACGCGAGCTCGCCCCGCGCCCCGCCGCCCCCGAGACGCGGATCCGGGAATGGGTGGACGAGTCGGTCGCGACGCACCTCGTCAGTGACGTCCCCGTCGCCGTGTTCTTGAGCGGCGGCCTGGATTCCTCTAGCGTCGTGGCGAGCATGTCGCTGGCTGGGGAGCGACCGCACGCGTTCACGGCGCGCTACGGCGGATCTGGGCAGGACGGCGCGGACGAAACGGGGCTTGCACGCCAGCTCGCCCGCCGGTACGCGATCGACCTGACGGTGGTCGACATCCAGCCAGACATCCGCCACATCTTCGAGCCGATCGTGTGGGCGCTCGACGAACCCCACGCCGACGACTCGGCCATTCCGACGTGGCTGCTCTCGCAAGCCGTCGGCCGGGAGTACAAGGTCGCGCTCACCGGAATCGGCGGGGATGAGCTGTTCGGCGGGTACCCGCGCCACCTCGGACTTCCCCTCGCTGAGGTGTACCACAAGCTGCCGGCCGGGCTGCGACGGCTCGCGAGCACCGCGGCCCACCTACTGCCGGAGCCACGCGCCGCCACGCTCGGCGTAGATCGTGTGAAGCGATTCCTGCGGTCGGGCGACGGCGACCTGGCCGACCGGTTCCTGAGTTTCATGAGCCGGCTTGCCGAGGGAGAGCGCCCAGGGCTCTACGCGCCGGGCCTCAAGGCGACGATTACGGGCCGGGCCGCGCGGGAACGATTCCGGTCCTTGTGTGCAGAGGACGCGTGTCCCCCCGGCCTCTCGGCGGGGATGTACCTCGACTACATGACGTACCTTCCCGACGACATCCTGGCGCTCAGCGACCGCCTGGCGATGGCGCACTCGCTGGAAATCCGCGTGCCGTTCGTGGATCACGAACTCGCCGACCGCGTCTTTCCCCTTCCCTACCATCTGAAGATCGGATGGTGGCAAAACAAGCGGCTGCTGAAGCGGGCGATGCGCCCCAGACTTCCCGCGGCTCACTTTGGCGCTCCCAAGCGCGGGTTCGTCGGTCCTACGTCGGCGTGGCTCCGCAACGAGCTGCGGGAAATGGTCGAGGATGAGCTGTCCCCCGCACGGCAGCGCCGCCTCGGTTATTTCGATCCGTCGATGATCGAGCAGCTGCTCCGGGAGCACATGACCGGCCGACACAATCGGGAGCGCATTCTCTGGGGGCTCCTCTCCTTCTCGACGTGGCACCGGCTGTACGTCGAACGCCCCGTCGGCGACTGACTGGCTCGGACTCCTTAGCGAGAACTCGCCCCCGCCCCCGCCCCCGCCCCCGCCCCCGCCCCGCCCCCCCCGCTCACGATCCCGAGCCATTGCAGCGTTTCGACGACGAAGGGCGCGGGATCACTCCAGCGCCAGATTTCGGAGCGGTCGCGCCCGGGGCGAACGCGCAGGAAGTCGAGCAGTGCCTGGAGCCGCGAACCCGCACCGTTGTTCAGCTGCAGGTCCGCCCGCGAGCGACGGAGTCGGAGATACAAGTGGTCCACGTCCCCCCAAAACCAGCGACTCCGGATGCCAACGCGGTACTGGCGGCATTCCGGCACAGCCTCCCCAGCGGCGCAGCGTACGAGCAGCGCGGGGAAATCCACTCCGGCGTCGATGGCCAGCTGGAGCGAACCCCAAAACCGGCCGTTCACCTCCATGAGTACGTAGCGGCCTGTCGTTTGCTCGCGCTTGCACTCGATCATGGCCACACCCTCCCAGCCGAGTGCGTCGAGCAAGCGGAGTCCGGGAGCGACCAGCCCCGCTTCGAGCGGGATGCTCTCCCGATAGACGCTGACGCCGCCGGCGGGCGGCTTCTCTCGCAAGCGGCGATGAGCAAACAGGGCAACCGTCCGACCGCCCCAGCGGAGTGCAAAAAGCCCCTCGCCGGCGCCGGCGATCCGCTGCTCCAGCAAGACCGGGAACGCCGAGGGGGGGAGCGCAGCCAGCGCGTGACGGCACGCGGTCGAGTCCGCCACCGGCGTCACCGCCACCTTGCGCCGGCCAGCCCCGACCGCGACCACCGAGCGGTGTGGCTTGACGATGGCCGGAAAGAAAGCGGCGTCGGGCGGCGACGCGTCCAACTCCCCTGGCGCGGCGATGATGCGCGTCTCGGGCACGCCGAAGCCGCAGCCTCGAGCCAGTCCCAGCACGTGCGCCTTGTCCGAGGCTGCTCGGTACGTTGCGAGATCGGGAAACGGCAGGGCGACCCCCGCCGGCAGCACCTTGCGATGCTCGAGTAGGGCCTCGACGGAGGCGTCCGTCATGGGTAGCACAAGCGCGCTGCCGTCTTCCCTGGCGATCCGTCCCACCTCGCTCGCGTAGGCCCCCGGGTCCATCAGGGGATCGGTCGACAGCAAACGCGGTTGCACGCCGCGCGAGGCGCCGGCAAGTGATAGCCGCGTGGAGGCAGCTACCAACACCTCGTGCCCCGCCCGTAGCAGCGATCGAACAGCCGCAAGGGCGGAGCGCTCGTTCCCGTCGGTGATCAAGATCCGCATGACTCACCCGTCAACCCAACGCAACATACGGGCCGTGGCGCCGACGCAACGGGCGGCGCCGGGGCGGGTGGCGCCAGTCTTGCAGTTGCGCTCGCCGAGGATGGCTGACGCCCCCCCCACGTACCCGCCCCACATCGACGGCTGGCCCCGGTCGTCCGCCGCCCCGCAGGTCTCTGCGCCGACTCGGAGCGCGCGGACCGCCGGATGGGATCTGTTGCTCGTGTGCGTGGCGGTGCACATCGCCAATTACGTCGGTCGCGTGCCGCAGTTGTTCCCGGTGCTGCTCCCCCTCCGGGTCGCGCTAGTGGCCAAACTGTTGGCCATCGGCCTGTACGTGCTCCACCAGCCAGGGCCACGACGGGTGGCTCTGCTGCGCTCACCGACGACGACCTGCGTGCTCGGGCTACTGCTGTGGGGCGGCATGTCCGTCCCCGGCGCGCTGTACCAGGGGCTCGCCTTTCGCGCCTGGACTGATTTCGCGTCGCCCGTCGTGATGTTCCTCGTGATCGCCGGCAGCATCCGCAGTGCGCGCGATGTCGAGCGCTTTGGCCTGGTGTACTTCGGGGTGACCGTCCTGTACACGACGGTGGTGCTCTCGCGGTTCCAACTCGACGCCGCCGACTGGCGCCTCGGCGATCTCTACTACTACGACGCGAACGATTTTGCGACGTTGATCGTCACCGCGATGCCTTTCGGGCTGTACGTCGTGCTGGCGCAGCGCCGCCCTCTGTTGCGGCTGCTCGCTGTCCTGGGACTCGCCGTCTTGGCGGTGGGACTGACTCGCTCGGGCTCTCGGGGGGGCTTCCTTGCCCTTCTCGCCGTCGTGGCGTTCTTCCTGCTCGGCTTCACCACCATCCGCGCACGATCGCGCTTGGTGGGGCTCGTGGTGGTCCTCGCCGTCGTCTTCACAACCGCGAGCGACCGGTACTGGACCCAGATGCAGACGATCCTCAACCCCGATCAGGATTACAACGTGGCGTCAGATGAGGGCCGCCTCAAGGTCTGGGAGCGCGGTCTCGGCTACCTCGCGGGTCGTCCCGTGCTCGGCGTCGGCATCAGCAACTTCCAGGTGGCCGAGGGCACGATCGCCCCAAAGGCCAAGCTCCGGGAGCGTGGCTTGGGCGTGCGTTGGCAGGCCGCGCATAACAGCTTCATTCAGGTAGGCGCCGAGCTTGGCACTCCCGGCTTGCTGCTCTTCATCGCATTGTTCGCGACCGCGTTCGCGTCCCTCCGGCGTGTGGCGCGACATGCTCGCGGTGCTGACCCTCCCGCCGCCGACGTGTCGCGGCTCGCGCAGACCCTCATGGCCGCGCTGGTCGGGTTCGTCGTCGGGGCCTTCTTCCTGTCGCTGGCCTACACCGACATGCTGTATACGCTCGCGGCGTTGGCGGTGGGCCTGCGGAAGGTCGCGAGCACCGACGACCTGCGGATCCGGCGGCTCGCCTACCGCGCCCCGGGCTGGCGAGTACGGTCCTAATGGCTGCTCGGCCGCGGCTCCTGTTTCTCGCCCAATGTCTCCCATACCCGCCCCACAGCGGCGTGGCCAGTCGCACGTTCAACATCCTGAAGCAGCTCCAGGTCGAGTATGACGTCGATCTGGTGGCGTTCTCCCGCGTGTGCCACCAGCCCGATCGCGTCGCGCGGCAGGCGGCCTGGGATGCGCTGCGCAGCGCCGCCACGTTCGTCGTCGAGCCGACGCCGATTCCTGACACCGCGCCACGCAAGATCTGGGACCACCTGCGCAGCGTCTTCAGCGGGCGGGCCTACACCTATTACGAGTACGAGAGCGACGCGTTCGCGGACCGGCTGCACGCGGTGCTCCGGACGCGGACGCCAGACCTCGTGCACCTCGATAGCGTGGATCTGCATCGGTGGTTGCCCGACCTGGGCCAGGTCCCGATCACCTGCACTCACCACAACATCGAGTCCGAGCTGCTGCGGCGGCGGGCGCAACATCCCAACCAGGTCCTGCTGCGGCACTACCTGCTGCTCCAGGCCGCGCGCGTCGAGCGCTTGGAGCGGGAGGTGTGTTCGCGGCTCGCCCTCAACGTGATGGTGTCGGAGGTCGATGCCGAGAAGCTCCGCGCGCTGGCCCCCGGCGTCGCCACAATGGTCGTGCCGAACGGCACGGACACCGATTACTTCGAGCCGAACGGCACCGCGTCCGTCGCCGGACGCGTGGCTTTCGTGGGAGGGACCTATAGCTACCCGAACCGCGACGCGGTGGAGTTTTTGCTGCGGGAGATCTGGCCCAGGGTCCGCGCTGCAGATGCCACCGTCTCTTTACGGCTGATCGGCCGCGGCGCACCGGCGGACCGCGTGCGGTACGACGCGGAGCCCGGCGTGACCACGCTGGATTACGTCCCCGATATCCGACCTCCGCTCTCCGAAGCTCGCTGCTGCATCGTGCCGATCCGCATCGGCGGCGGGACACGCCTCAAGATCCTGGACGCCTGGGCGATGGGGAGGGCTGTGGTGTCCACCTCGATCGGCTGTGAGGGCCTCGACGCGGCGGATGGAGAGAACATTCTGATCCGTGACACGCCGGATGCTTTGGCCGGTGCCGTCCTGCAAGTGCTGCGGGACCCTCAGTTACGCGCGCGCCTCGAGCGCAACGGACGACGCATCGCGACTGAGATGTACAACTGGGACGTGGTGGGCCGCCGGATCCGCGCAGCCTACGGCGCGTTGCTCGACCGGCCCGCGCGACGACGCGCCGCGGGTTAGCCCCCGCCCCCTAGGGGCCCGGCCACCAGTCGGTGCGGATCTGCACGCCCGCAAAATACCAGGGGAGACCGCTGTCGACTGCGTCCTTCTGCCCGTTGTTCCCCATCGCGAACTTCCGCAGGGCATCCGGGTCGACGCAGAAGCTGTGGCCGGCGGCGTATAAGGACTGCAGCGTCCAATCGCTGCGCCCGTTCCAGATCGCTTCGCCCCATCCCTGTTGCCGGAAATCGCCGTCGCCCAGGATCTGGGTGCCGCGCGCATCGTAGACCCGCACGTGCACCTGCACATGCGTTCGATCCACGAAGTCGACGTGGTACTCGAAGCGATACCACACTCCACGCGCCAACATCATGGCAGGGCCCAGGTGCGACAGAGGATAAACGGCCGTGGGGCAGCCATACATGCTGATGACGAACCGCCATCCGGTCGACCCGCTCATCTTCCGCATGTAGGTGAGGTTCCCGTACCGCTGGAAGTCCGGCGTCACGACGTGATCGCCGGAGCTCGAGGTATCGTCGTTCCGCATGTAGAATCGGACATAGTAATCCGTCGACGGCGGGACGACGTTGTCCTGCTGCACGAAGGCGGCGTAGCCGGGGGTCGATCCGCGTTGCAGGACTCGCAAGGCGTTGCGGCCGCCCGGCCCGCCGGACACGACCGACAGCAGCTGGACCGGTGCGCCGTTGTTGAATTCCCAATAGTTCTTCCAGCGCCCGCCGTCCGTCACCGCGCGACGCGAGGTCCCCGTGTCGGTGCTCCAGTCGCTCGCGAAGACCACGTTGGGGTCACGCGCGTCCACAACGGCGAGACAGCCCGTCAGACGGACGAGCGCGGCGGCGAAACCCAGTAGCGCCGGACTCCCCCACCGCCGTAACGAGTCACGAATCTGCGGCCCGTTCATCACGATGGCCCCTCGCCTGCAAACGTCGTGCACTGGGGACGCGGCATGACGCCGAAGCCACCGCTTCTATTCGCAACGAGAACCGCACTACCGAATCGTTGCGACGATGCCACAGCGGATGTCGCCGGCCTCGAACGGCAGGGCGGCACACATCCTGCGACCCCTCGCAACGCATGATCCTGGTGCTCACGTGCTCCGCGCTGCACGCATCAAACAACTGTCACTGACCACCGCCCAATACGGCGGCATCGTGCTGGCCACGCTGCTCGCCATCGATGTCGCGTGCATCGTTGCCGGCGTGTTTCCACCAACGTACGAGTACGGCGTGCCCGACGTCGGCTGGGTCGCATCGCCGGCGACGGGCTCCATGCACGAAGATCGGTGCGTCGACTACAGCACCGGCACGATTTACACCTACATCCGTAACGAGGACGGCGTCCGCACCACCCACAGGGCTGCGGAGCTGTTGGCCGACAGCCAGAGTTATCTCATCGGGGTGACGGGGGACTCGCAAACCGACCTGTGCGCGCCAAACGACGAGACTCACGCGGGCGTGCTCGAAAAGATCCTGAACGCAAGCGGCCGGCGAGCCGCCGTGCTGGCATATGGGGCCGGCCGCTATTCGCCGCTCCAGGACTACGTCGTGTTCAAGAAGACGTTGCTGAAGTACCACCCCGATGCGTTCGTGCTCAACCTGTACACGGGGAACGACTTCTACGATATGCTCCGCGTAGACGACCGCCCCCATTTCGTTCGCACCGACAGCGGATACGCGATCGCCCCGCCGGTGTGGTACCTGTACGACGCGCCGGAAGCGCGGCGGCGCAGCCGCGTTCTGTTTGCCCTTCGCTCGCTCGCCAAGCGGACGGGGGTTCAGGGATTCATCGAGCGCGTGCAGCAGCTGCGCGCGGTCGCGGCCGAGCAAGGCAAAGGGCTCGCCACGGTGGCGGCCTACATGAACGACCTCCGCAAGTCGTCGGAACCCAGTCTCGGGTATCCCGCCGCGTTCTCCGCGCAGATGCTCAACCAACAGCTCTTCTTCCACCGCTTTCCTGAGGGCCGCGCCGAATCGATCCGGCGCGTTCGCGCCCTGTTACGGCTGATCCGCCAGGAAAATCCCGGTATGGTTCTGCTGCTCAGCCCGCTGCCCTCCTACGAGTTGACACAGCAGCAACCCGTCGACAGTGCACTGCTCCGCACCATCGCCCGGCTGCCGATCACGTACGAGAGCGGCCTGCGGGAGGAACGAGCGCTCTACGACACCCTGCGCGTACTGGCGCTGGAAACTGGCTGGCTGTTTGCCGACAACCTGCGCCCGCTCCAGGCGTACCGAGGACCCGATCGACTCTACAACTCCTTCGACTACCACCTGCTCCCGCCCGCCAGTGAGATCATCGGGCGGGAGCAGGCGCAAACCCTCAAGGCCTCGCTGTTGCCACGACCAGGTCGTCGTACCATACGGTCTGGTCTACAGGCGATCCATCGCCGATGTAAGGCGAAAGCACGATCTGCTTGAACTGGAGCGTCGGATGCGCACCCGTGCGTAACAACACGTTGGTGCGGTCGATGACGCGCACCCCGTTGAACCAGTACCGCACGATGCCGTCCGTCTGCCCGATGCCCCCGACGATGGAGTTCATCTGGAAGTACGCCTCGACATGGTTCCAGTCACTTTTGTAGCCCGGCCCCGGGTTGGGCTGGAAGGCGACCGACGCCGCATGGTACTCTTTGGCGCTGTACCACGGGGGCATGTTGAAGCAGTTCCACACGTCCACGCCCGAAGTTTCCGCGTGGCCGTTGCAGCCGCTGACCGAACGATCTTCCGTTACGCCGACGAGGTTGTTCGGCGGTGACCCGAAACTGAGATTGACGTTCTTGCCGTCCTGTAAGGCGAGCTGCGGGCGCCCGCCGTTGTTATAGACCTGCTCGATGTACGCCGTCAGGTAGTTGTTGGACAGCCCATCCCAGTCGCCGTCCATGTCGCTCAGGATGACGAATTCGTGCGGATGGTACGCCTTGCCCGACCCGACCCAGTTCGTGCTGTACTTGACCCAGTAGCTGACGTATACGCTGGCGGTCGGGGTGAACAGGTGGCGCTTGGTGCTCGTCGTCGAGGTCTGTGCGCCTACCAGGAAGCGGCCTTCGATCGAACCCCCGCCGCTGTGGTACTCGGTCGTCGAAAACGCCGCCGTACGGCCGTCGTACCAACCCCGTGTCTCGATGCTGGCGTCGTCGAAGCCCTCCTGTAACAGCGTCACCCCGCCCGGCGGGGGTGGCGGCGGTGGCGGCGGTGGCGGTGGAGGGGGCGGAGGGGGCGGAGGAGGCGGAGGCGGGGGCACCACCGGGGTCCAAGGTGTGATGACGATGCCGCAGGCGGTCAGACTGGAAGAGCCCGTACCTACATTGGCGAACACTCCCAGATTGCTCAACGCGCTCACCGCGGCCTGCTCCGTCCGGAAGGCGAAGCCGCTGCCCAGGAGCCGTTCCGTGGACGCGGCCGGCGTCACATAGATGTCGTAGGTACGCGTCGGGATGTTCACATCCAGGCGGAAGTGGTAGATCGTCCCCGCGGTGTACGGGACGGCGCTGGCAGCGGCAAACACCGCGGCGTTGCGGGCGTCAATTGTCCCCGCGGGGTTGAACCGCACGATCGCGGCGAGGTTGGGAAAGTCAGCCGCTGCGCCGTTGGAGAGACCCACGACGCCGTCCATGTTCGCGCTCTTGGGGGTGGCGTCGAACTGGATCTCGAAGGCGCCGGTCTGAGAAGTGATGGGGCTATTCTGCCAGCCGCCGGTGCTCGTGTAGCAACCCGATGCTGGCGGGGCTGTGACAGTGATCGCCGCGGTCCCGCTCTTTCCTTCGCTCGTGGCGGTGATCGTGGCCGGCCCGGCCGCCACGCCCGTCACCATGCCGTTGCCATCCACGGTGGCGAGCGCCGGTGCACTGCTCGCCCACGTCACCACCCGCGCGATCAGCGCATTGCCAATCGAGTCCCTGGGCGTCGCCGTGAACTGCACCGTCTGTCCCTCCGGGACGCTCGCCGTCGCCGGCGTGACCGCCACCGACGCAACGGGGGCCAACAGGCCGAGCAGCTGCCGCAGGTCGCACGCCGCCGCGGCGCACACGGCGCCGAGCAGCACGACATTCCTGAGCAGCGCCAGGCGACAAGACAACTTGTGTTTGAACGTCATGACGAACCTTTCCTATTGGTGCTCCGCACCGGTCGCCTCACTGGAGACGACACGGCACGACGCATGGTGTGTTGTGGGGGGCGTACAGCGTGGTGGCATTCGCCACCGGGGGGCGCGGACGGTGCGACAGCTTGAACGTGAACGGCATCGTTTTCCTCACTCCTGTAAAAGCACAGGGCCGCCAGCTTCGACCCTGAGGTCATTCGCTGGCGGCCCGGCGGACATGGCGGCTTCGCTCGCCTTAGTCCCGTAGCTCTGCGTCACCGCCTTTCGGCGGGTTTGCTCTGAGCAGCGGCTTCAATTTTTTTTTCCGGGGCGCTGCGGGTTTACCGACTGAGCGTGGGGACAGGCTATAGCAACCGTCGCAACCTCACCACATCTGCTGCACGGTAGCAACGGGTGCCGTGTGCGACAATAGGGGGAATCCAGTGAGGCGAAACGCCGGACTTGAAGGTGTCATGTACACGCCGGATCGCCGCACGCGCCGCGTGATGCCCGTCACCCCGTCCGGGGTTCGGCGGCGTTTTCGCCGCTTGGCGGTATGGGGCTTGCTCCTCGTGTTGCGGATGAGTTACATCCTCGGCATCTCCGCTTTTTATCACGACAGCGCCGCTTGCCTGCTGCGCGACGGCGCGATCGTCGCTGCGGCGCAGGAAGAGCGCTTCACGCGCAAGAAGGGCGACGCCGGTTTCCCGCGGCACGCCGCGCAATACTGCCTCGAGACCGCTGGGATCGGCGCTTCTGACTTGGCATACGTTGGGTTCTACGACAAGCCGTTGCTCAAGTTCGAGCGGATCTTGGAGACCTACCTGGGTGTCGCCCCCCGCGGGTTCACGCAATTCCGCCTCGCGGGACCCGCATGGATGAAGGAGAAACTTTTCCAGGATCGCGACATCCGCGACGCCCTGAGCTACGACGGCGAGGTGCTCTATGCCGAGCATCACGAATCGCACGCGGCCAGCGCTTTCTTCCCGTCGCCCTTCGAGGAGGCGGCGATCCTGACCGTCGATGGCGTCGGGGAGTGGGCCACGGCCTCGTTCGGCACCGGACGCGGCAATGACCTCGAGCTGCTCAAAGATCTGCGCTGGCCCGACTCCCTGGGCATGCTCTACTCGGCGTTTACGTATTTCACCGGCTTCAAGGTGAACTCGGGCGAGTATAAGGTGATGGGGCTCGCGCCCTACGGTGAGCCCAAGTATGTCGATGCGATCTACCGCGAGCTCATCGACCTGCGCGAGGACGGCTCGTTCACGCTGAACCAGACGTACTTCAACTACCTCACCGGTCTCACGATGACGGACGGGGCGTTTGACAAGTTGCTCGGCGGCCCACCGCGTGTGCCGGAGTCGAAGCTGACTCAGCGGGAGATGGATCTCGCCCGCTCGATCCAGGTCGTGTGCGAAGAAATCATCATGCGTATGGCCCGGACCGCGCACCGGGAAACCGGCATGGAGAATCTGTGTCTCGCCGGTGGTGTGGCGCTGAACTGCGTCGCCAACGGGCGCTTGCTGCGCGGGGGCCCCTTCAAGCGTCTCTGGATCCAACCTGCCGCCGGCGACGCGGGTGGTGCACTGGGCGTGGCCCAGCTCATCTGGCATCGCCATTGCCGGCAACCCCGCACCGTCGTCGCCGGCAAGGACGCGATGCGCGGCGCCTACCTGGGGCCCGAGTTTACGCCTGACGAGATCCGCGAGTACCTGGACGCTCAGGGGGCCGCCTACGAGCAACTGGAGCGTCACTGTCTTCTCGAGCGCGTGGCCCGGCTGCTCGCCGACGAGAAGGTGGTCGGTTGGTTCGACGGCCGCATGGAGTTCGGACCACGAGCGCTCGGCGCGCGCAGCATCCTCGGCGACCCACGCAGCCCGCGCATGCAGGCGCAGATGAACCTGAAGATCAAGTTTCGTGAGGGCTTCCGCCCGTTCGCGCCGAGCGTACTGCGCGAGCGCGTGCACGACTACTTCGAGTTGGACTGCGAGTCCCCGTACATGCTGCTGGTGGCGCCGGTGAAGCAGGAGCGCCAGATCCCGATGACCACCGAGCAGCGGGGGCTGTGGGGCATCGACCAGCTCAATGTGCTGCGCTCCGACATTCCGGCTGTCACCCACATCGACTACTCGGCACGCATCCAGACGGTGAGCCGGGACACCAACCCCAACTATTACGACCTGATCAAGCAGTTCGAGCGCCTGACCGGCTGCGCAGTGCTCGTCAACACATCGTTCAACGTGCGGGGCGAGCCGATCGTGTGCACACCGGCGGACGCCTACCAATGCTTCATGCGCACGCACATCGACTACCTCGTGCTGGGACCGTTTCTGCTCGACAAGAGCCAGCAACCGGCATGGAAGGAGAGCGCGGATTGGCAGCGCGAGTTCCAGCTCGATTGAGCGCGGCGGAAGGCCGCCGCTTCGGCCTCACGGTTGGTATCGCCTTCGCGGTGCTCGGAGGCATGGCGTGGTGGCGTGGCCGTGTGCTCGTGACCGCTATCGCCCTCGGGGTCGGGCTGGCTCTGCTCACCGCGGCGCTCGTCCTGCCGGCGCGGCTCGGGCCGATCCACCGGGCCTGGATGGGACTCGCCGCCGCGATGTCCAAGATCACGACGCCGATCTTCATGGGCGTCGTCTACTTCGCCGTCCTGACGCCGACCGGACTGCTCCGCCGACTCGCGGGCAAGAACTCGCTGCTGCGCCCCCGCGCCGCCAGGAGTTTCTGGGTCTCTCGCGCTGCCGAGGCCCATCGACGGACGGGGATGGAACGCCAATTCTAGGGAGGACCGAAAGATGGGTCGGATGACCTTGGCTGGGGAGTTGTGGGCATTCATGCGCGTGCGCAAGAAATGGTGGCTGCTGCCCATCGTGGTGGTGATGCTCGTCGTCGGCACGCTCATGGTCTTCGCGCATGGGTCGGTGCTGGCGCCTTTCATATATACGATCTTTTGAACCTGCGGCATTCGAAGCTGTGGCCCGCCATCGTCCTCGGCCTCCTGGTCGTCGCGACGCTGGAGGGCCTCTCCTTGGCGGTCCTCCACTTCAGCCGTCCACTGCTGGACGAGGAGATCAGGACAACGCGCGACATCTGGCGGGAGCAGAGCGTGCTGATGCGCCAGCTCCTCCAAGGGCATGGGCTGCTCGCCGTGGACTCCGTGCTCGGGTGGCGCTACCGCTCGGATATTGCGACCGCGCATGATCAGACGAACTCGCGCGGCTTGCGCAGCGCGCGGGAATACAGCGCCGTGCCGGCGGACTCCGTCGTGCGCGTCGCGGCGTTCGGCGACTCGTTCGTGTACGGGAACGAAGTTGACAACGCGAGCTGCTGGCCCGTGCTGGCCGAGCACATCTATCCGCGGCTCGAGGTGCTCAACTACGGTGTCGGCGGGTACGGGAACGATCAGGCGTACCTGCGCTTTCTCGCCGATGGCCGGAGCCTCTCCCCGCGCATCGCGATTCTCGCTTTCACGCCGACCGATTTCGGCCGAGTGGTGAACGTCTACCGCCGATTCCTGTCGAACCGGGAGCTCCCCCTCTTCAAACCGCGGTTCGTGCTGCGCGCCGGCAGCGAGCTCGAGCTCGTGCCCAGCCCCGTGCGAGCGCCGGCGGATTACGCCAGGTATCTCGATCACCCCGCTGCCGTCACGACGCTGGGGCGCGGCGACGCCTGGTACGAACCGGCGATCTACGAAGACCCGTTGTACGACGTCTCTGCAACGGTGCGCCTGCTCACCGGACTGTGGATCAAGGTGCGCCGCCGCTACGTCGACGGCGACCGCCTGGTACGGGACGGCCTTTTCAATCGCGCCTCGACCGCGTTCGCCCTGCAGACCGCACTCTTTCAGAGCTTCGCGGCGAAGGCTCGAGTGGCCGGAATCGTCCCGCTTGTCCTCATCCTCCCCGACCGCGAGTCCATCGTCCGCCGTCGGGACGGCCCCGCGCCGATCTTTGCGCCGCTGGTCGATGACCTACGCGCAAAGGGGATTGACTATCTCGACCTCACGGAGGCGTTCCTCGCGGATGAGGGACGCCAGCGCGTGAACGACTGGTTCATGCCTGGGGGGCACTACTCACCGAGCGCCAACCGACTCGTTGCCGAGTGGCTCGGCCCGCGGCTCTTGGAACGCGCTCGGCCTCCGACCTCGACTAGCTCAGACTCGAGGACGGCCGGGCGCGAATAACCATGGGCATGGGGTGATCGCCCGGCTTCCGCTGCACTTCGACGAGACTCGCTGCGGCGAGCAGGTGCAGGAGGCCGGTGGAGTCGCCATCGAATAGGTACGCATCTCCACCGGGCCGCAGCACCCTTGCCACTTCGTGCAGCACCGCGATGGGTTCACGATACGTGCCCAGCGACGCGCACGAGATGACGCGATCGACGGACCGGTCTGCGATGGGGAACCGCTCCCCGGTCCACGTGCTGAATTCGACCTGGCCGGGAACGCCGCGCAACTCGACGGCCAATTCCACGAGCCGGGGGGATGTGGTCAGGCCGACGACGCTGCCTTTCCGCATGCGACGCCACGCTTCCTCCACCAGCCAGCCATCGCCGCACTCGACGAAGAGCACTCGGTCCCAGGCCTCCATCCTCACCTGATCGAGGAGCCAAAGGCCGACCGTACCCAGCGGGCTCTCGCGTTCGAGCGTGGTGTCAGTGCTCTGGCTCATGCTCGCCCGACGGCGTTCGCGTAGACGCTCATGTAGCCGTCGACCATCGTATCTACCGTGAACTCTCGCTCTGCGCGCCGGCGGGCGGCGTCACCGAGCCGGAGTCGCAGCGCGGCGTCTTCGAGTAGCCGGCCCAGCGCCGTCGCAAGCGAGGGAGGATCTTCCGACGGCACGAGCAACGCCTCCCGCTCCGAGGTCACAACCTCCGGCACGCCTCCCACAGCCGATGCAGTGATCCCTTTGCCCGCGAACATCGCTTCAAGCAGCGCCAGGGGCACCCCTTCGGACCGCGAGGGCAACGCGAAGATGTCGGCGGCCGCGAGCAGATCGGGGACGTCCGCGCGATAGCCAAGGAGATGCACGTGTTGGGTGAGAGCGTGCTCGGCGGCATAGGCCCGTAGCGCGGTTTCCTCCTCGCCCCGCCCGGCTATCGCTACGTGGCACCGGGCGAACGCAGGGTCCTCGCGCAGCGCGCGCAGGGCCTGCAGCAAGACGAGATGGCCCTTGACCGGATAGAGGTTCCCGATCGCGACGATCAGCGGCTCTTCAGCGCCAATGCCCAGCTCGCGACGCACACCGTTGGGAGAGCCGACGGCCGGTCTGATGCCGTTGTGCAGCACGCGGATGGCAGCGCGGGGGAGCCGCAACACCGTCGCGAGATCCGCCTGGAGGGCGGCCGATACGGCGACCGCCGCCGCCGCGTGCCCCGCCGCGGCGCGCAGCGCCACGCGCCGACTCCATCTGCCCGCGAAGTAGCGCCCGCCGTGCATCGTGATGACGTGCGGTCGACGCAGGATCCCCGCGACGGCAGCCCCGTACACCGCCATCGTGAAGTCGTGGCTATGGAGCACGTCCACGCGTCGCCGCCGCAGCGTATGGACGAGTCCCAGGAGACACCGCCAATCGACGGGCCGTCGCATCACAAACAACTCGGGAGTGAAGGCGCGGCGGCGGAACTCCGCGGGCAACCACCCGCAGCCATTGCCGGGGACGACAGGGCACACCGCATAGCCGCGCTCGCGCAACGTTTCGGCGAGTTGCAGCAACAGCTTCTCGGCGCCCGCGGGTCCGTCGGATTCGCTGAGCAGCGCGATGCTCAGGCCGCTCTGCTGGTTCATCGTGCCGCGTGAACGTCGTACCAGTTGGACGTGATGGTCTCGCGTACGTGATAGAGCCACGCATACGCGACCTCTTCCACCGAGCGCCAGGGTCCGTCGGTCTCTTCCGCCATCGGCCCCGAGCTCATCGAGGAGGAACGCGTACCCGGTGCGGCCGTTGGTTCGTGACGGACAAAGCGAACCGCCCGAACCAGACCCGGAACCCGCCGCAACTGCTCCTTGGCCACGCGGGCCAGCGTCGCGGCGGCCAGTCCAGCGGAGTGCAGACGTGGCGGCATGACCTGGCGAAAGGTCAACTGGTCGATGAGCTTGAAACGCGTGTAGCCGGCGTGCGCGAGCAGGAAGAGATCTTCCAGGCGTCCCTCGGACGCTTCGAACGACACGTAGGCCGGCGCCTCGGCGGGATCGATGTCGCGCAGGCAAAGGTGTTCCGCCCCCTCGATGTCGACCTTCAGATAGAAGGGCACGCCGTAGTCTTCCACGAGACTGCGAAGTGATCGAGCTTGGACGGCGACCGAGTGCGTCGCCAGGTCACCGCGCGAGGCGAGGGCGGGATCCAGGGAGCTCCAAACTCCCCCATTCCCCTCCGACACAAAGAAGCTCGCAACGCCCTCGTCGGCTGCTAGTCCGACGTTGAGCAGCACCAGTCTGCCGGCACCGATCTCGGCTTGGAAGCGCCGCTCGCAGGACGCGACCATGTCCGGGTTGGCGTCTACACCAACGACACGGAAACCGCGGCGGAGGTAATACGCGGTGTCTTCACCGTTGTTGACCCCGATGTCGAAAACGAGGTCGCGTTCCATGGTCTTGTTCTCCCCTCGTGCTGGCTCAAAGACGGCGCCTGGCGTCCTGCGCGCAACGACTTGGGTCGCACGAAGGGTGCCACGGTGAGGTTGCGGGCGCCCCTTGAGCAGAGCCAACGCATGTTGCACCCGCGCGACAGGTTCGTGGCTCCTTGGTCGGGAAGCGCAGCCCGTCGCGGATCATCCGCTTCAGGGTGTGCAGTCCATGCAGCGCGCCGCCCGGCAGCAGGCTGGCCGCGAAGATCGCGAGTGATCGCGGCGACGGTGCCGCGCCCGCTTGCCAGGCGGCGATCACCGCCTGCCGAGCGGAAGGACGCTCCACGGCCGCGAGGTGCGCATACGCGAGTCGTAGGAGCAGGCGACGCCGGCTGCGTCGATACGCTCGCTCGACCGCCGCCGTCGGCGGGCGGCGCAGCGCGACCGCTCGATCCAGGCTGACAAGCGCGTTTCGGACCAGCGCAATCGTGTTGCGCGGCGCCGTATTGCGGTCCGGTAACCCGACGCGCCACTTCACGAGCGGCTCCAGGATCATGGCGACCGGCGAAACCGCGGCCACGCGGTGAAAGTACTCGGTATCCTGCGCGACCAGCATTGCGGGATCGAACCCGCCCACGCGCTCGCACAACGCTCGCTGCATCACCGTGCACTGGGGAGTCGCGAAATTCCCCTCGAACAAGAGCTCGAAGGCATCCCCCGAGTAGACGGCATGGCTGCGGCCGGCAGCGACGACGGTCGTACCGGTCATCGCGCTCGCAAAGAACCGCTCCGGCTCGACACCGAGGTCACGAAACACCGGAAATGACCGGACGAATCCCTGCGGTGGCGGCAGGGGACGCCCCTCGACGTCGATGACCTGAGAGTCGGACATGGACCATCCGACCTGCGGCAGGGCCCGATGAACCGCCAGATGAGTCTCTAGCTTCCTCGGCTCCCACAAGTCGTCGGAATCCAGGAACGCGACGTACTCGCCTCTAACCTCTTGCAGCCCGCGATTGCGCGCGACCGCAGCGCCCGCGTGCTCCTGCGGGATATGTCGAACGCGAGACCCGAATTGCGCACACAACTCCTTCGTGTGATCTGTCGACCCGTCGTCAACGACCAGGATTTCGAGAGCTGGATGACTCTGCTGTAGAACCGAGCAGATTGCGTCGCCGAGCCAGCAAGCCCGATTGTATGTTGGAATCACGACCGACACCGTCTTCATGAGCACAGCACATCACAAGATCCGTACCGCGTCCACGTGGGCCTTCGTACCCTTGCGGTCCCCCGCTGTGTGGCACACCTACCACATGGCGACGGCACAGAAGTTGCTTTGCCTCCTGACGGCCTAACTGTGGACTTACCTTGAGGTTAGCCTCGCTGTACTACCGAGCGCTGCGTGCGTCGGGATTGCTCACGCTCGCTCGTCGGCTGTCGAGCGGCGGCGTCATTCTTTGCTATCACAACGTAGTCGCAGGGACCAACGCTGGTGCCTCGGACGCGCTCGGCCTGCATATGCCGCTACCCACCCTCGAGCGGCAGATGCGCTGGCTCGCGACCAACTACGATCTCGTACCGCTCGCGCAGTTCGTTGATCGTTTCTCGCGCGGTGCATCTTTGCGCGGCGCCGCAGCCGTAACGTTCGACGACGCCTATGCCGGCGTCTTCGATCACGCGTGGCCGCTGCTTCAGGCACTCAACCTTCCGGCGACGGTCTTTGTGGTCGCGGAAGCACCCGCACGGGGCGATGGCTTCTGGTGGGACGACCCCGGTGTGTTGCGCACTTATTCCCCAGCTCAACAGCGGCGCTGGCTCACTGCGGACAACGGTGACGGCGGAACGATTGTAAGAGCCTTGGCCGCCGCACGCGGCTCCGGGCAGCCTCCCCCCCCCGCGCCCCGCGCCTGGTGCAGGCCCGCGACGTGGCACGCAATTACGGAGGCAGCCAGATCCGGCTTGCAGCTCGGCGTGCATTCGGCGACCCACCGGTCGCTCCCGACACTGAACGACCGTGATCTCCGGCGTGAAGTCGTGGAGAGCCGCGACGTCATCACTCGCCACACGGGCATCACTCCTGAATTCTTTGCATATCCCTATGGCTTGTGGGACGAGCGCGTGCGGCAGGCGGTGCGGTCGGCAGGCTATCGCGCTGGGTTCACACTCGAGGAAGGTCCCCACGGAGGCACGGCCGACCGCTGGACTCTACCGAGGGTCAACGTCCCCGCTCGCATCGAAGACGCCACCTTCCAGGCATGGACGGCTGGCCTCAATCCCCGGAGTTGGCGGCTTCTCGCGTGACGGCCCCCGCACCCCCCCTCCCTCCGACCGTTCGGATCCACTGCTCGAGCCGCTCAAGATCGTGAACCCCAAGGCGTCCGTGGGTTGGGAGCGTAAATAATCGGGTGGCGAGCGCGCGACCGCCGGGGAAGCTGGCGTTCCGATTCACGCAGTGCGAAGCAAGGCGTTCGAGGTCGCTGAGGGGGCTGGGGTACCCGGGCATCACCCCCAAACGCCGTGCCGCGGTGTCAGTCGCCGAGCAGCGAGCCGCCGGCGATGCCAGCACCGGCAGCCGCAGATAGCCCGGCCGTGCGTTCGGTGGCGCGCTGATCGTCTCGAAGGCCGGCTGCCGCCGCAACTCGATGAGCAACCGCTCCGCATTACACCGCCGCACCTCAACTTCCCGCTCGGCGAGGGTCCATGTCGCGGAGATGACCGGGCAAGACACGCGGGTCGGTGCTCGTGGACGGCGCGGCTCGCGATAGATCGTCTCGCCAAGGCGGAGAAAGGGCAGCGCCGCCGGCAGCCCGTAAAGGTTGGGATGCTCGAGCAGCAACCGGGCGGCGATCGCCAGAAGATCCGGCCAGCCCCGTCGCGACGGACCCAGGAGTCTCCGCTCGCGCGCGAGGACTTGTTCTCCCACATCATCGTTGGCCAGGAGTGCACCGCCGCTGCCCCCGGTCAGCCCTTTCCCCCGACCGAAACTCAACACAGTGAGCGAGCCCTGAGTACCGGCGGGGCGGTCCTTCACGACCGCGCCGGCGGCCTGGGCTGCGTCCTCGATCACAACGGCGCCGGTTTCCGCCGCAACGGCACTCACCTGGGCGAGGTCAACAGGATACCCGTACAAGTGCACGACGACGACTGCCGCCGCGCCCTGATTCAGTGCCGCGCGCAGCTGTGCCAGATCAGGCGCGAGTGTGTGTGGGTCCACGTCATAAAGGAAGACCGATACGCCCGCGCCCTCCGCCGCCGTTGCCAGATCGTAACAGGCGTACGCCGGCAGCGCGACAGCGGCACCGGGCCGATCCCGCAGGGCGCCGTGCAGCGCCGCAGTCAGCGCCGCGGTACCGCTTTCGGTTAGCAGCACGGCCATCGCGGAGTACCGCTCCTTGAGGAGTTCGACCACGTGCTCCTCGGCCCGAGCCGACCCGCCATTGTGTGCGACAGCCGCCCGCGCGCCGGCGAGCAGCGCCGCCATCGAGAGGGGCGAGTGCACGGGAACCTGGTGTCGCCAGGCGGTCACAGCGCCCTTCTTCTCACGGAAGGAAGCGGACCAACCGAGGGCCAAGTCGATTCGCGATCGGCAGCGGTAGCCAACGCCACACCCGCGGCCCCCACGAGAATGCAGGGTCATCCGGCGAGGGCGTGGCGCTGTGGCCGCGCCGTGCGTATTGGCACCACGGCAGGGGCACATCGGTGCCGCCCCACTGCTGCTTGAAGCGGTGCGTGCCGCCACCCGGACTGCACCGGCCGAAGTTGAACACCCGCACGCCGCGGGAGATCATCTGCTCCATGAATGCCCAGTACAGAAACATGTTCGCGGCGATTGTCCGGGACTCGCGCACCGCACCGGCCCACGTCATTTCGAACTCTCCCCGCCACACGAAGCCGCACCCGCCCGCGAGCGGCTCGTCGCCGCGGTAGACGGCGCCGAACACCACAAGATCCGGAAACGCCACGATCAGACGCTCAAAGAACGTCCCTGGCAAAACCGGCGTGCCCAAGTCGCGCATAGTCCGGGAGAACACGTCGTAGAACGCCTCGCGCTGATCCAGGCCGAAGCGCGCGGTGAGACCTTCCTTGATCGGGCGGCGGATCTGACTGCGCAGCTTGGACGGGAAGGCCTTGGATAGCTCCTCGGCGCTCGGCGGCAACTCGAGGAGCACGGTAATCTTTCGCGACGCCACCGGCAGCTCCAGATCATCACCGCCGCGCGTCCGCAGCTCCAAGAGGTCCGCGCGTGAACGGCGGGCCTCAGCGACTGCCTCCCAGGCCAGCTGCCGCCGGGCGTCGGGCGTGCCGAGCGGCCCGCCATAGTTGAGAAACGGCAGCGACACAAGGTAGTGACCAAAGATCCGGCTCTGGACGCGGGCGAGGGGGAGGACTCCCTGCCATTCCCCGTTGCGGTCCGTCGCTACCCGGTACAAGCACTCCGCCCCGAGTGCGTCGCTCAGGACGTCACGCCAGCCGGCGAGATGACAGAAGCTGCTTCCCGCGGCGCGTGTGACGAAATCGTCCCACGTGGCCCCCCCCGTGGCGCCGTCGAGTTGCGTTATCATGGCGCCGCGGCGGCCGCGTTCTCTCGGAACCGCGCCACTGTGTCCCGGATGGCGGTAAAGCGGAAGTCGACCAGCAACCGTTCGAGCCGCTCCGCCGTCCGCCGTAGTCCGCCGTAGTGCCGCAGCTGCGTCAGCCATGACACGTCGAGTCGTGGCTGAGCGGGATCGAGCTCCCAGGGGTGGATGTAGAAAGTGCCCGGTACACCGCGGCGCTCGCATTGGCGGAGCGCGGCCCGGACGACGCCGACCGGGAAAAGTCGGAAGTACGCCCCGCCCGCCGCCGGCAGCCGCACGCCGCACCAACGCAGCGTGGCCGGAGGAATCTCCGCTAGGCGTCCACTCGCGCGCTGCAACCAATGCGGATCCGGCCGGCCGTTGGGATACCCGTAGCCGGGACGCCGCACCGGAAACAGGCTCGAATCGTACAGGTATCCTTCCTCTATAAGCACGTCGAGCGCCCATTCCCGCCCAGGCACGATCGAGAAGCTCGGTGCACGAAAACCCAGCACGGGTACGCCGCTGATGTCCTCGAGCAGGTTCTTGGTGCGCCGGATGGAATCCCGGAACTGGGACGGCGTTTGCTGGGTCACGCGCGCGTGGTCCCAGCCGTGGGACGCGATCTCATGGCCCGCGCGCGCAATCGTGCGCACCAGCTCTGCTTGCCGCTCCGCCACCCAGCCGAGCACGAAGAACGTCGCGCGGGATTCGTGCCGAGCCAGCAGCGCGAGCAGCCGAGCGACTTGCCCGCCGACCCGGGACTCGAAATGCTCCCATGCGGACCGCGCCACCCGGGACTCAAACGCTGAGACCTGGAAATACTCCTCGAGGTCGATCGTAAAGTGGTGGGCGATCATGCAACCTGGGCTCGCCGCCGCCGTCGTCGTGCTCGAAGGCTAGCGGCGACGCGGCGCGCCACCAGATCACGCGCCCAACGCCACTGCATCCGGCGCCACTCGGCCGCCGGCAGGCCATCGCTCCGGCGTTGGGCGCGCAGCCAGTCGAGCAGATTCCCGACGGGGGCAAACCAGCCGTTCCGCGCGGCGAGCAGCTCCAGGAGTCGCCGGGTCTCCGGGTTGATCCTGCCTGCGCACCCGAACCCCTTCCCAAAGTGGGTCGCGATGATGCAGACGCCGCCTTCGGCTTCGAGCCGCCGCTGGTTCTCGGGCTGGAGCAAGTGGTTGAACTCCTCCACATCTTCGGCGTCCGTGGCGGAGAACCACCAGCGGACATGCGGTCGGCCGGGGTCGCGGTAGGGGATGGATGGATTTACGCGCAGCAGGTTGATCTCCGAAAAGGTCAGGTTCCGGACGTACTCGATCTGCTTGCTGCAGAGGTCGCCCCACCAGAAAGGCGACCCCGGGCAATGCCCCTGATAAAACCCCGGCGTCGCTTGCGGGAACGCGAGGCGGTGGACCAACCGCAGGACGGGATCGTCGAGGCGCCCGACCCCCCAGTACAGGTTGTCCCGATTGAATGCGTGGTTCGCATGGACCCGCGGCGGCGCGCCGAAGACACGGCAGAAACGATCCAGCGCCCGCGCCGTCCGCTCTCGCGTGCTCGTTTCCATGGTTGCACCGTGGAAAGCGATCTCGAAGCCGCGGGCGTGCAGGTCAACTACGAAATCGAGGTAGTGCGGGTCGTCCATCGTCTCGGAGAGCGAGAAGTTCCGACTCCCCTCCTCGCAGCGCACGGGCCACACGGTCTTCGTTGTCCGCATCCCCAGCGATTCCAGCAGTCTGTAGACCGGCTGGACGTTCTCGACCGTCGCGACGTCGGTGTCGTCGATCACCGTGAACGCGAAGCCCGCGCCGCCGGGAAACTGATGATCGCGCGTCATCGGGCTTCGCTCACGCCTGGCGGAGCGCGAACAGCTCGACGTCGCGAGCGTGGCGCTGCACGACGGTGACCGGATCGAGGCGCACGAAACCGGGGCCATTGAGCGGTCCGGCGACCTCAGCGAGGAACTGCTGGAACGGCGTGTTGCGCGGCGTGCTCGCCCATTCCAGACCGGCCGGTGGATTGGGCTGAGCCGCGAGCCATGAAACGAACGCGTATTCGACGCGACGCTGGAACACGCGGCACGACATGACGAACGACGTGATCGTGTTGTCCGCGGTCATCAGGCACGCCAGGATTTCACCGTGGCTCCCGGTGCGGTCGGCGAGCGAGGCACTCACAAGCCGGCCACCGGCATCGAGAATCGCGTCGACCTGTTCGTCCGTCACGTGGCGGCCGTTGAGGTTGAACTGGTTGGTCTTGTTGATGAGCTGCACCGCTCTGGTGCGGTCGCCACGGCTCCGGTCGTGGATCGTCAGCGTCATCTGGAGATCCTGGAGGAATCGCGTCAGGTCGGCGCCCTGGACCTCGTTCGTAGCCATTCCCTCGAGACGACGTCGATACATAGCCGTACGCTCACGATCCTCCGCGGTGATCACGCGGTGCGGAAACAGTCTCGCGAGCTCGTCCAGGAACTGGGTGAGATCGTCGTGGTGGTGCGGGAACACGACGCAGCGTACGTCGGGCAGCGCGAGCGAGACCTCAGCTACCTCAACGGGGTTGTCGTCGACGAAGACGAACGAGTCGAGGCCGAGGTTGAATCGCTGCGCCAGCTCGCGGATTTGCGCCGATTTGGCGTGGTAGCTGCCGATGATCGCGACGAAGTCCTCCTCGCGCAGCAGCATGCGCCCTGAGCGGAATGGTGCCAGCACGACGTCGGGATCGTTCCGACTCACCGCGGCGAGGATGGTGCCCTCGCGCCGCAGCCGGCGCAACAAGCTCTGATAAACGAAATGCCGATATGCAGAACCCGAGGGCTCGCAGGCAATTCCCTCCGGCCCCTCTTCGGCGATCAATCCGTTCCACAGCACGTTGTCCAAGTCGGTCACCAGGACCTTCCGTGGCTCGGCCGGCGGCGCCGTGGCGACCTCCACCACCGCGTCCGCCACTCGGCCAATCCACGTTCCCCCGACGGGGCAGCCGCTCGACAGATAGCCGCCGAGCGCAAACGCATCTGCCGGCAGCAGCCGCGCGCCGAGCCCGAGCGCCAGGCTTTCGAGCGAGCGGGCGAATGCGGCGCCACGGGCTGGGTCGGGAAAGAGGGGCGGTAGCGGGGCCGGGAGGTACAGCAAACGCGCCTGCGTGCGGCGGGCGAGCAGGCGCGCCGTCTCGGCCGCCCGCGCTGCGAGGATCTCGTGATCTACAGACTCCGGCACACCCGATCGCCAGTCAGCTTCCGGCGCGAAATCCCACGGCAACAGAAGCAACACTTCGGTGACGGTGGGATCGGGGTCCCGTCGCAGCGCCTGGGCAAGGGTGTTGAACGGCAGAAAGCGCACGTCAGCGGCGTGGCCACGCCGAGCCGCGGCGGCTCGTAAGTACAGCGCAAACGGCTCCGCGGTCCCCGAGAGCGCAAACAGGAAGGCGAGGGGCTCGCCGCCCCGGAAGGTGCTCACCAGCCGCTGGGCCTCGAGGAAATTCACGGCAGGGCCCGCTCCTCGAGATAGCGACGGATCGCGGCGTACGATGTCAGCTGGATCTGATCGGCGACGTCGATCGAGATGCCGAATTCGCCCTCGATCGCCAGCATGAGCGAGACGTGCGCCAGCGAGTCCCAGCTCTCGACGTCGAGTTGCCGAGTCTCCGTCACGTCGGCATCAGGAGGGAGCTCCAATGTCGCTCGCACGATCTCCTGGAGCTTGGATTCGGCCGCGTCGGTCATGATCGCGCGCATCTCAAAACACGTCGTCCGCTGCGCTGTCACCGCGGGCCAGCCACCAGGACGCGAGATCGCTCGGCCACCGTCCGGACCCGCTCACGTCACGCAGAAAGAAATGCACGTTACCGGCGAGCGGAACGTACGCTCGTCGCGACAGCAGCCGCGCCAGCATGCGATGGCTGGTTGTGCAAAGAACCGCATCGGCTCCCGCTGAGCGGGCTCCCCGCTCAATTCCCGCGAGCACTGCCAAGCCCACATCGGCACTCTTGGGTGCAAACACGATATCGGAGATCGTGGCCGTCCGAACGCCACGCAGGCGCGCATCGGGGCTCGCCTTGGGGCAGAGCAACACCGCGAGGCCAACCAGCCGCGTACCGTCGCGCGCGGTGATGAACGAGTATCGGTTCCCCTCGGCACCGTAGCGCCAGCGGAGATACGTCCCGTCGCGCACGGGACTCGCAGCCATGGTGGTTCGCGCGGCGCGCCACAGCTCGTCCAACTCTTCCCGGCTGGGTAGCTCGCCAACGCATCGCGTCGTGAGCCAGGAAGGAGCACGCCCCCTGGCTACTGCGGCGAGACGTAGCGCCAGGCCGACGGTTGCACCCGCTAGGCCCGCCACTCCCACGCGTTGTGCCACGCGTACGCTGGCCGTCAGCCACCGCGGCAAGCCCAGCCCCAACTCCGTAGGGTCCAGGCGCCGAGCCAGACTCGCGAGCCGCAGTGGGCGCACGAAGTTCGTGACCGCACCGAGATCGGTGTACCCCAGGGCGCTGAAGAGCCGGCGCGCCGCCGGTGCCACCACCAGCGCCGTCGCGCGGGGTAACTGCGTCGCGAGCTCTTTGCCGACGAGAAAACCGATCGGACCCCTGCGGTATTCAGGCAGCACCATGAGGCCCTTGACCCAATAGGCTGGGTGCTCGGCCACGCCGTCCCACAGCCGGTGCGGAATAGAGCCGCAGTAACCTAGGACGCGACTCCCCTCGAGCACGATCGCGGTTGGCGGTACCTCGCCGGGCGCGGCACTATTCTCCGCGGCCGCCTTGCGTCGTCCGGCCAGGACCGTCTCCGCAGTCACGTCCCCACCCCAGGCTGCCCGGTAGAAGGCAGCGAGTGAATCAGCGTGCTCGTCCGTCGCCAGGATCGTCTGAACCCGGCTCACCACTGTCAGACTCGCCTCTCACGTGGCAGTCGAGCCACTGCTTCGCAAGGACTGTGCGCAAGAAGCCAGGGAGGATTTGTGGCGGCGGTGCACCGACGGGCGATCAGGTGTTGCGCGCGCGCGACGGGCCTTTGCTCGACTAGGTCACGAACCCGACAGCGAGGGAGGTACTGCGCATGGCGCGGACGTGGATGCGGGTCGCGGTTTCATCCACCGCCCTGCTCACGTCCTCGATCATTCCGTAGTCGTGCCAGATCACTAGGCTGCCGCTGCGGACGGAGGCGAGAGCCTTGAGGGTATCGCTCCTGACGTAGTCGTAGGAGTGACAGCCGTCGATGAACACGATGTCGAACGGGACGCCAAGCGTGCTCCAATCGAGGGCCGCGGAATCGCCGTATATCTGAAGCACTTTGTGGGCGTAGGGAGTATTGCGGTATTTCAGCGCTGCCGGAGGAACAGAAGTCCCATTGATCGCATCCGTGGGCACCTCCAAGGCCCGGCCGCGGTTCCAGCCCGCGGGCAGATCGACGGTGGTTACCATCCCGTCATCCGGGGCGTTGGCCGCGAGATTCAGCGCGGTCCTTCCATCGTAAGTCCCGATCTCGAGTATGCGCTTGGCACGCGTGTGTCGCACGATCGCGCACAGCACGGCCATCTCATGCGGAGTTACGGATGTATCCGCGTTTCCACCAAGCGGCTTGATCAATACTACTCCTGTCTCCTCGATGCCCGGGATTGCCTGTGTGACGTCGACTCTCGGCAGGACCCCGAACGTCCAACTGCCCACGGTGTGGTACGCGAGCGGATCCCCGAGGATTGCACGAACCGGTAGCAAGCGGGACGACAGCAAGCGCAGGGTGCGCCCCGGATGCCGGATGAACCGGGGGATGTTCAGACCGATGCTGCGAAACACAGTCGTCACACCTGGATTGATTGCAAGCTCAGTGCCAGGTGCGCGGTGCTCCTGCTGTGGGTGCTCACAGGAGCAGCACGGACACCGACTTCGTATCCGAAGCTGAGGCGCCTGCGGCGTCCGTCACCGTCACCCGGATCGTGAAGCTCTGCGGCAGGATAATGATGTATGTGTGCCCCGCGCTATACGTGCCCTGGCTCGAAACGCTGTTCGTCGTTGTGTTGCCGTCGCCCCAGTCGATCGTGTACGACCACGGCCCATTGTTGTTCGCATCGCTGAAGCTCCAGCTGAACGAGTAGAGCAGACCGGTGAACGCCTGGTCGTCCGGTCCGGCGTTCACGACCGGGGCGCTGTTGGGCGTGCTGCAGGTCACTGAGAACGTCGTGTTAGCAGTCCCGCCCGAGGGGACCGTCACGCTGCGGGGGTTGCTCCCGCTCACCGCGCAGGTCGAGGCGACGCCCGACAGCGCCACGTTGTGGCTGGTGGCCGAGAGTCCGTTGTAGGTCGTGCTGGTGTTGATGCCGATCGCCCGGCTGTTCCCGCCGTCCACGGTCACGGTATAGCCGTCTGGATCCAGGCTCGTGCCCGACGTGCTGGTAAACACGGTCAGGTTTCCGGTCGGTGCTGTGACCGTCACGGTCGCCGTCTGGGTGATGGCGACGCCGCTGATCGTGGCGGACACGGTCTTCGAGCCCGCTACCGTGGAGCTCAGGCTCCCCGTAGCGACCCCGCTCCCGCTCGTCGGGCCCGCCGGCTGGGTGAGCGTGTTCCCTGAGCCGCTCGCCGCGAGGACCACCGTCGCCCCGCTCACGGCGTTCCCGTTCGCATCCCTGGCGGTCACCGTGATCGTCGACGTCCCACTCCCCGCCGTGATCGAGGTCGGCGAGGCCGTCACCGTCGACTGCGACGCCGACACTGGGCCCGCCGTCACTGTCACCGTCGCCGTCTGCGTGATCGCCACGCCGTTGATTGTCGCCGACACGGTCTTCGAGCCAGCCGCCGTAGAGCTCAGCGTGCCGCTCGCCACTCCGCTGGCATTCGTCGGGCTCGCCGGCTGCGTGAGCGTGTTGCCCGAACCGGTCGCCGCAAGCACGACCGTGGCCCCGCTCACCGGATTCCCGCCCGCGTCCCGCGCCGTCACCGTAATCGTCGACGTCCCGCTGCCCGCGGTGATCGAAGTCGGCGACGCCGTCACGGTCGATTGCGACGCCGAGACCGGTCCGGCCGTCACCGTCACAGTCGCCGTCTGGTTGAGCGCGACGCCACCGGCCGTGGCTGAAACCGTCTTCGTCCCCACGACCGTTGACTGCAGCGTGCCCGTGGCTACGCCACTCGCGTTGGTTGGGCTTGCTGGCTGCGTCAGGGTATTACCCGAGCCCGTCGCACTCAGCGCCACCGTCACGCCGCTGACGGGGTTGCCGTTCGCATCACGCGCGGTGACCGTGATCGTCGAAGTCCCGGTACTCGCCGCGATCGAGGTCGGCGACGCCGTGACGCTCGATTGCGAAGCCGAAACGGGCCCCGCCGTGACCGTTACGCTCGCCGTCTGCGTGATCGCCACGCCGCTGATCGTCGCCGAGACCGTCTTCGACCCTGCGATCGTCGAGCTCAAGCTGCCGGTTGCGACACCACTGCCATTGGTCGGGGCCGGCTGGGTCAACGTGTTGCCCGAGCCGGTCGCCGACAGCACGACCGTTGCGCCGCTGATCGGATTGCCGCTCGCGTCCCGCGCTGTCACCGTGATCGTTGAGGTACCACTTCCTGCCGTGATCGATGTCGGTGATGCCACTACGCTCGACTGTGACGCCGAGACTGACCCGGTCGTGACCGTCACCGTCGCGGTCTGCGTCACCGCGACCCCGCTGATAGTAGCCGACACGGTCTTGGTTTCCGGCGTCGTGGAGCTGAGCGTGCCGGTTGCGACGCCGCTCGCGTTCGTTGGGCTCGCCGGCTGCGTCAGCGTGTTGCCTGAGCCGGTCGTCGCGAGGACCACGGTCGCCCCGCTGATGGGGTTGCCGTTCGCGTCACGGGC